>CASEDN010000134.1 GCA_949286645.1 uncultured bacterium | reverse complement strand
TTTAGAAAACAAAGGAAGTAATAATGAAATATCTAGTAGATGGAATGCAGTACAACCTAAAAGGAAAGTAACAAGTGAAGGACTTGTTATTGATTATGACTTTAGTAAAATGGATATTGGACCATATTGGTTTGAAGGCTCTGTTACTGTAAATGTTACTATTCCTAAAGATTATGATTTAGATACTATTGTAATATCACCTGATGTCTTTACTGAAATTTCTAAAAATATTTATGGTGATGATAAGAATAATCTTTATATGAATAATACTATTCAACCAGGAGATAAAATAACTATTAATTTTGTTATTAATAATCTATCAATCTTTACTTATAATTATGATGATACATCTTTTGAAATATTTCCTAAAGAAGAGATCGTCTATGATAAGTTAACTGATAATACAAGTAAAAGTTCTTTATTATTTAATGGAAAGACAGTAAATGAAAACTATCATGTTAATAGGACTTATAATACAGCCTTAAAAGCATTAATACCTAATTCAAGTAATAAGAATATGACTGATGAGATTATTGACAAAGCTTTAAAAGAAAATGGATACACAAAAGGTATTACTGATTATACTAAATACTTATTAAGCTTTTATAATGAAAAATACAGTACTAATTATACAAGACTAGATCAATTCCCTGATGGTATTATTAGAGAAATATTAGGAGAAAACGATCCTTTTACTACAACAAACAGTGCTTATCAAGACTTAGGTATATTTATTAGTATATCTACTGATATTGAGGATATTTTAAGTGAAGTTAAATCTAATGGCTATAACTCTATCGAAGAATATCTACTTAAATACTATAATGATAAATATGGTACTAATGCCACTAAACTTGCCTACCTATCAGATGATGCTTTAGATGACTTCTTTGAAAATTATGGAATGGAACAAGGATTTACATATAACATTGAGACTAATCCTGATGTAATCGCTTTAAGTTATGATTATTTCTATAATAAAGGTATTTCTTTTGGTTTTAATGATGAGTATAAAGAAAATGATTCAGAAGAATTATCAATAGGAACATATATTAGAGATAAATCCAAAGGTGATAATTATATTAAAGAAAATGCTGGAACTTTAAACTCTAATACTAGTGGTTATACTCTAAATAGCACTTTATATACAGCAGGATCTTACATTAATAATGCCTATTTAGGTTATGAGTCTAATCTTGATTTACAACTTACTTACTCTGCTTTAAAAGGAACTGTTGTTGC
The DNA here is from genome assembly GCA_949286645.1 of uncultured bacterium. GTDB lineage: Bacteria > Bacillota_I > Bacilli_A > RF39 > UBA660 > Onthousia. The sequence goes on along the minus strand of CASEDN010000134.1, from coordinate 4,239 downwards.
AAAATATATAGACACTGAAGGTAATGTTTTAACTGAAGATATAACAACTACTGATATGGTAGGTAAAGATTATAAGACAGAAGAAAAAGAGTTTGATGGTTATACTCTATATAAGATAGATGGAGAAGAAAAAGGTAAATATATTGATGGCACAATCACTGTTACATATATTTATGAACCTAAAAGGAAAGAAGAAATACCAGTTATTGATATTCCTGATGATTCAAATAATGAATTAGAAATTACTCCACCACCTACAGGAACAAAAGTTAAAAGTGAAAATCTATACTTACCTTTATTACTTATATTAAGTGGAACTTATCTAGTAGTTATGAAAAAGAATTCCTAATGGGATTCTTTTAGACTTAGGAGAGCTTATGAAAAGAAAAATTATAAAAATATACACTATTGTTTTATTATTAATAAGTAGTATTTTTCTAGTAGTTACTTTTCAAAGTCAAGATAGTGATAAGAAAGAACATAATAATAAGAAAACATATCAAGATATAAGTACTTTAAGTGTTAAAAATAATGAAAATATTATCTTAAATTATCAAAAGAAGTTTAATAATGAAGAAATTATCGCCGAACTTTCTATAGAAAATACTAATTTAGTAACTCCAATCGTAAAAGGAACCGATAATGAATTCTATCTTAATCATTATCTTGATAAATCCAAAAATGAGCTAGGAAGTAATTTCCTTGATTATAGAAATAATATAAATGACAGAAAAATATTAATTTATGGACATAATTCAGAAAATGTATATACAGACTTTCATTTATTAGAAAACTATTTAGATGAAGAATATTACCATAACCATGATGATATTACACTTAAGACTATAGATAATGTTTATAATTATAAAATATTTTCTATTTATATTGCTACTACTGCCTTACAACATGTTAATTTAAATTTTACAGATAATGAATATAATAAACATCTTAACTGGTTAAAGAATAATTCTCTCTATGATACAGATGTTAATATTGAATCTAATAGTGAAATATTAGTTTTACAAACTTGTTATTTTGATATTGATAACTCATATTTAATAGTAGTAGCAAAGAAACTATAAATAGTCTTTTTAGGGACTATTTTTATTTTTTTAGGCTTTCATAACTAATAACGGTATGATTACTATCAACATTAAATTTAACATTAACTTTTCTATTATTAAAATAAACTTTAAACTCATTATCTAATAAATATGTAATCGCATATCTCTTCTTTTCTTTTAATAAATCTCCTATATCAATAAAGAAAGCATCATTTTCTTTATTATTTCTAACATTTCCTTTATAATTACTTGCAACAAATAAATTCATATTATAAATTCTATCTGGATACTCAATAACAGCATTACCCACTTCTTCTAAATTATTAACTTCTATTCCAGTTTCTTCTTTAACTTCCCTAATAGCTGCTTCTACACCTGTTTCTCCTTCTTCTATTTTCCCTCCTGGAATATCAATATATCCTATGTTTTCTTCTTTATATCGTATGCATAAAACTTTATTATTAACGACTACAAATACTCTTACAGCATTTCTTACCTTCTTCATAGTAAAAAGCCTTCTTTCTAATATCAACTTAATTAGTTATATCATATATATAAAATATCATTTAATTAAATTTAAGTAAATATTCTTGTTGCTTTTCCTCGCATTTTTATATTTTTTCCGTTTTTTTACAACATTTAATAAAATATATAGTTTTATAAGTAATAATTCGCATTTATTCACAAACGCCAAAAATATTATGTATAAATACGAACAAGGAAAAAATATCTATGTTTCAAGATATTTTAAGCATACTTCTTTTTCTTTAACAATTTATATATTTCATAAACTATTACTAAACTAAAACAAGAAAGTCCTAATAAGAACACCATTACATAAGTAAGATTATCTTTTAAAAGTGTTAAAGTAATTAAACTACTTATTATTAACTTACCTAACTTTCTTGTGAAGTTTAACTTATTTATCATAATCTCATGGTCTTCTTCTTTAGTATTATTAAGTAATAACTCTTTAATATAATTATCAAATGGATCTCTTATAGCAAGGAATAAACAAAAGCCTATACTCATTAAGATAATACCAAAGACTTTAAATGGTATAAAGTTACCTATTAAGATAAGTACAAATGATATAAGAAGACTATAACCTATAATAGATAATATCTTACTTTTATACTTTTCATAGATTGTAATAAAGAAATAATTTGCAACTACTCTAGCAATTCGTGAAACACTAACTATTAAAGTTAATATGATAGAGACATTTTCTAAAGATAAGAAACTATCTAGTTTATATTGAATAAATAACTTACTATTATTTTGTCCCAAATCTATAATTGAGTAACATACTGCAAAAAGAAGCAAAATTAAGAACACAAGATGAGTTATTTTAATTTTTCTCTTATCTTTCTTAATTAACTTATTATTAGGAGTTTTAACTTCATATAGAAAATTAACTAAGAAAAGATTTATGAGACAAAAAATTAGACAACATATCATAGGTAAATAGTTATTTAAATTAAAAAGAAAACCAGATACAAAGGAAGTAAACATTGTAACTATTGCATAAATTAAGGAACCTTTGCTTTCATATTCTAAATGTTTATCTTCTTCTTTTAGGAAAGATAGGTTTTTTCTTAGTATTACAGTATCCATCTTCTTAAAGTAAGAATATGATTCATAAAGAATAGAACCTATTAAAATAGTAAAATAATTATTACCAACAGTAATAAGAAATGCTCCTAAGAAAAGAACGGTAACCCCTACTCTTACAGAGTTTAAAGCACCTATTTTATTAATTATCTTCATAACTAAAGGATTTAAAATAAGCATAGCAAATATACTAATTGTAGTAAGAGAACTAATTTCTAAAGCACTTAAATGTTTTACTTCTGTTAAAAATAAAGTATTGATTGCAATATAGAAAATTAAATCTCCTGAAAGTCCTGCAAATAAAGGATAGATTTTATTACTTAAAACTATTCTCTTCTTATTTACTACCATAATACTAACTATCCATTCCTAATCTTCTTTTAATCGCTTTAAATATTTCTACTATAAGAATTGGTGATAAAGATAATAATATAACTATTAACCATTCATTTCCACTTAATACACTAAGTGAGAAGAATTCTCTTATAGGTGTTACAAATAAAACAATTAAAAGGAAGAATATTGATCCTACCATAGAAAGAAATAACATTTTATTTCTTGGATAGTCTTTACTAAATAGAGATGTTATACTTGAACTTTGATTTAGAGAATGGAATATTTGTGATAGGCATAAAACTGTAAAGGCCATTGTCATACCTACATCATAACTATCATCCTGCCCTATAAAGTATGCAACTAAAGTAATGATAGCAAGGAATACTCCATAGAAACCTATTCTAAAGACAAGTCCTTTTTCAAATAGACTACCCTCTTTAACTGGTTTATGTTTCATAACATTAGGACTTGCTGGATCTATTCCAAGAGCAAGAGATGGAAGAGTATCAGTTACAAGGTTGATAAATAAAATATGAACGGCAAGTAAAGGACTAGGTAAGTTAAATAACATAGATACAAATATAGTTAATACTTCTGCAATATTACCTGCTAGTAGGTATTGTATTACTTTTTGAATATTACGATATACTCTTCTACCCTCTTTAACTGCTGCTTCAATCGTTGTAAAATTATCATCTAAAAGAATCATAGCAGCGGAGTCTTTCGCAACATCAGTACCAGTAATACCCATGGCAACACCAATATCAGCTTTCTTTCAGGCAGGAGCATCATTAACACCATCACCTGTCATCGCAACTATTTCTTTATTTTTCTTTAAGGCATTAACAATTCTAAGTTTATCTTGAGGAGTAACTCTTGCAAAGACAGAAATATCTTTAATTGTATTACGAAGTTTTAAATCACTCATTTTACTTAAAGTTTCTCCATCTACTACTACATCACCTTTTTTATAGATACCAAGGTCTTTAGCGATAGCTTTAGCAGTTAATTTATGATCTCCTGTAATCATAATTACTCTAATACCTGCTTCATAACAAGTATTAATGGCGTGTTTAACTTCAACTCGAGGAGGATCAATTATTCCCATAATACCAATAAAAGTTAAATCTTCTTCTATCATATCCCCTTCTTTAGGAAGAGTCTTAATATTTTTCATGGCAAAGCCTAATAGTCTTAACCCCTTACTAGACATAGTGACACAATA
>CASEDN010000133.1 GCA_949286645.1 uncultured bacterium | reverse complement strand
TTTTAAACTGAGTAGCTTTTGTGCTGTAAAGCGAAAAAATTACTCCCTGAATAAATGGTGAAAGCAACAATCAAGAAAATGCAAATATAAGGAAAGGAGAAAATTATGGCAAGATATACAGGACCAAGTTACAAAAGATCAAGACGTGTTGGTATGTCTCTAAGTGAAACAGGAAAAGAAATTGCTAAAAGACCTTATGGACCAGGACAACACGGAAATGCAAGACGTGGTAAACTAAGTGATTATGGTAATCAATTAAAAGAAAAACAAAAATTACGTTTCATGTATGAAGTTAATGAAAAGCAATTTAGAAAGACTTTTGATGAAGCTGCTAAAATGCCAGGTGTACATGGTACTAACTTCTTAATTTTATTAGAGTCTCGTCTAGATAACTTAGTATATCGTATGGGATTTGCAACTACTCGTCGTGGTGCAAGACAACTTGTAAACCATGGACATATTACTGTAAATGGCAAAAAAGTAGATATCCCATCATACAGAGTTAAACCAGGAAGTGTTATAGCATTAAAAGAAAACTCTAAAGATCACAAGGCTGCTAATGAAGCTTTAGAAAAAGTTAACAAACGTGTTGAATATGTAACTTTTGATGAAAACAAAAAAGAAGGTACTTATGTAAGATATCCTGAAAGAAGTGAACTTAACATGGATATCAATGAGTCACTAATCGTTGAATTCTATAATAAATAGAAAATAAAAGAATCAAAGGCTGAACAAGTTCTTGATTCTTTTTTATTTCTAAAATTTAATATCTCTAAACACATTAATTATTTAACATTTTTAACAAGACATAATATATAGCAAATGAGGTAAATATGAATTTTAATAATGATGACAATTGTCATGTAGAAAAGAAAAAACACTGCTGTCATGAAAAAATAATATGTTGTTTTAGATCCAAAGGCCCTACTGGACCTACAGGACCAAGAGGTGCAACTGGACCAACTGGACCTACAGGAGCTAGGGGAGCAACTGGACCTACCGGCCCTACTGGAAACTGTACATGCTCTTGTGTATCTAGAGGAGAACTAGTAGTAAATGGTGGAATGAAAATCGTTATTGATGATAAACCAACTGGATGGATATTCACAAATCCAGACGATATAACATCAGAAAATAGTCAAGGAAGAGTTCACTCAGGAAATTGGTCTGTTAACATAGGTGATGATTCAACACTATCACAAGTAATAAACAACATAGAAGCAGGTTGTTTTTATGAATTAAGCTTCTTTGCAAGAGGAGAAGGAGCTCAAGTATCACTAAATGCCAATGTAATATTCCTAACTAATTAAGGAGATGTACTAGGTGGAAATATTATGGTAAGAGCTCAAGATATTACTAATAGTAACCGTGATTTTGCATATTATAGATTAATCACTTCACAAGCACCAGTTGGAACTACAGGAATTAAAATAGAGTTCATCGTAAATGCAAATGGTAATCAACCATTAGATTTAGACGATGTATCATTAACAAGCTTATAAAAATAGGAAGATTATTTTCTTCCTATTTTATTTTAACTCCATACAATCAAAATTACTTTTAACAATAGAAACAACTTCATCACTAGCAACCAATAAAATTGATTTGTCATGTGGAAAAGATTCAATAAAATTGATTATCTCTTCTTTATTTTTACTATCTAAACTATGAGTTCTCTCTACTACTAATTTATCTCCTACAAGAATAAGAGCACTTCCAAAGTCTTTTAACTTATATGATGTATAACACTTATCAAAGTTTATTGCATTATTTCTTAATTTTAACTTCTTACCAAACTCTACTCCTTCTTCTGATAAAGGAGGATTACCATTACCAATAGTATATTTATCTTCTCTAAAGCTCTTAACTACATAAAGCATTATTTATAAAAGTCTCTTTCCAAATCTTTATTATATTTTAAGAAATAAGTACGATAATCTTTATTATTACTACCAAGTTCTTCTGATGAAGACGCACCTCCAACTAAGTAACCATCATCAGTAACTATTACATCACTAAAGTAATCAACTCCAGAACCATTCTCTTTATTATTCGCCAGTCTTTCTAAATCAGTATTAAATTTAACAATAATACCACGATAATCTAAGTAATTATATGTACCTGTAGACTTTTCTTCATCTTTCTTATAAGTATGACCTACTACAATTAAATCATCTCCATCAGCAACTATCTTATTAAATCTTGCTGCATTATTTCTACTAAAAGTAACTTCATCTAACACTTCTCCATCACTATTATATTTAAGAACTAACCCTTCTGTAACTTTATCTTCATCTTTAGCATCAATATTAATAGTTTTAGACCCTGCTACAAAGAATTCATCTCCTACTTTTACAATAGAACTAAAACCGACTGTATCAGTATATTCATAACTCTTAACAAATACTTGTTCTCCATCTAATGTATATTTAGCAATCATACCATACCTAGTAGCATCTTTACCAACTAAATAAAAATAATCTCCATCTATAATAGCATCATTAAATATAGCAGACTTACTTCCTCCATAATTAGCTTTCCACTGTTCCTTTAAATTAAAGTCATACTTAATTATTAAAGCACCACCATCTGGATCATTACCAATAACCATATTTTGTAAGATACTCTGACCTACTACAATAAATCCATCATTCACAAGTAATACTTTATTAAAAGTAGTATCTCCTGCTATTTGTACACTCTTAGTATCAACTTGCTTACCATTTTTATCATATAAAACAATTAGCCCATCAGTAGCATTATCTTCAACTTGTTGTTCATCATATTGCGCCCCGCCTACTGCAATAAAACCATCACTATATTCTATAACATCACTAAAGTATGATGAATACCCCTTAGTATAAGCACTTTCAAACTCCACTTCAAAATCACTATTATATTTAGCAAACTTAGCTTTATTATAATCTTTCTCGTAAGAATTAAACTCACTATTTTTAAAGTCACTATTACCAACAACTAAATAACCATCATCTATTTCTTTAAAACTATTTAAAGTATCAGTATAAACAATAGACTTTGTTCTATTATAATAAGAAATACCAATATAGCAAACTTCTATAACTATAATAGCAATACACAAAATTATAATTACTCTTAACCATTTAACTAGTTTTTTTGGTTCTACTTTTAATTCCTTTTTATTATTCTTCATCTTTTCCTCCAAAACATGCAATAAAGTATTTCTTCTTACCACGTCTTACTACTACATATTTATTATCTATAGCAATATCTTTATTAATAGTAAACTCTAAGTCATTAATCTTCTCTCCATTAATACTAATACTATTATTATTAACAAACTCACGAGACTCTCTTTTACTAC
>CASEDN010000132.1 GCA_949286645.1 uncultured bacterium | reverse complement strand
TTAGTTAATAGTTATAGCAAAATAAAAGAATACTTGGACTAATTTATCCAAGTATTTTTATTTAACGATATCTTCACTATTTACAGGAAAATCTAAATTATTAAGTAAATCTTTAACTTCATTACTTACTTTTTCATTTTTTAACTCTACAATAACTTCACCTTTGTTATGGTCTGCTTGAACACTTTTAACTCCTTTTATCATCTTTAAAGAGTTCGTTATTCTGTTCTCACAACCAGTACACTTTATATTAGAAATATTATATTTAATTTTCATTGTTAGTCTCTCCTTTCTTTATAATCACAAATAAAATTAGTACCAACCGTTTTAGTTGGTACCATAACTTAAAATAACTTTTAAGGGTAGTACCTAACATAGGAAAACTAGATATCCCTTTTTATATGTAAAATTTCTTTACATATTAATATTAGCATGTAATATAGTTCACTTTCAAGTTCTTATAAACTTAAAAATCTATACTATCAAGATATTCTCTTGCAACATCTCTTGGATTTTCTCCTATTTCATCTACTCTATAATTTAATTCACTCATAATGTCATTATTTAACTTATTACCAAGATTACTTAATACATTTTCTATTTCTGGATATTCTTCTAAAGTATCACTTCTAACAAGAGGTATTGCATAATATGGTGGAAAAGCATTTTTATCATCTTCTAAGACTACAAGATTAAACTTCTTTAATAGGCCATCTGTTGCAAAGGCATCTACTACATCACTTTCATTATTCATTAAAGCAGTGTATCTTGGACTACCATCTATTCCAATAACATCATTAAAGTTATAAGAATATACACTATTTACTCTATCTAGTCCATCTTCTCTATTGATAAATTCAAGACTTGGACTAATAACAAGATTACTTGAAACACGTGATAAATCACTCATTGTCTTTAGGTTATAAAGATTAGCAGTCTCCTGTTTAACTGCAAGTGTATAGGTATTATTAAAGCCCATCTGATCTAATACTTTAATATTATATTTACTATTTAAATCATTCTTAACAGTATTATAAACTTTTTCTATATCAGTAATTGGTTCATAGTTTAAAGTATCTCCATAGACAGTACCTGTATAGTCTATATATAAATCAATATCTCTTCTTTTTAAAGCTTCAAAGCATACTTGAGTACCACCTAGATTACAATTTTCTACTACATCATAATCTGTCTTTTCTTTAATAGCATCACTTACCATATAACAAAGAATATTTTGTTCTGTAAAGTCTTTACTACCTACGACAATAGCATTGTCATTTTTATTCGATGAAAAAAATGTGTAACCAAAGATTATGACTAAGATAATAGCAGTTACTATTAAGATAATCTTTTGATGGAATCTTTTTTTCTTTAGTAATTTTTTATCTAAGTCACTCCCCTTTTGAAGACTTATAGGGGTTACTAGTTTTTCAACTATACCAATAATGTAATCGACTGCTAAAGCAAGTAGACAAGCTGGTATTGCACCTGCTAGTATTTGATAATTATTAACAGTTCTAATACCTGAGAAAACAAGGTATCCTAAACCTCCACCTCCGATGAAAGCAGCCATTGTCATTAATCCTACCGCTGTAACAGCACTAATTCTAATTCCTGCCATAATTACTGGTAAAGCTAGAGGTATTTGTATTTTTACAAGTATTTGCCATTTAGTTAGTCCTATACCAGTTGCAGACTCTATCATATTACTATCAATATTGCTAATACCTGTATAAGTGTTCTTAATAATGGGTAGTAAGGAATATAAAACAACCATTACAATTGCAGGGGTAGTACCTATTCCAAGAAAAGGAATAGCAAAACCCAAAAGAGCCATACTAGGTATCGCTTGAATAACGCTTGCAACACCTAAAACAGGTTTATTTATCTTTTTAACATAACTTATTAAAATACCAATAGGAACTCCTATTACAATAGCAAGTAAGACTGATAGAAAAGTTAGTTCAATATGCTCTATTAATAAAGAAATAATTTGATCAATATTATTTCCAATATATTCTAAAAAATCCATTACTTATCACTCCCTTCTAGAAATTGACTACTTAAGGAAGTAAGAAGACTACCTCTTGTAATTAAGCCTTGTAATATTCCTTTAGAATTAACTACAGGAATAGTAGTTGTTTTAGCATTATTAACAACATTTAAAACATCTACAAGGGAATCTGTTTCTTTAACACTAATAGAGTTTTTAGATATATAGTTACTAGCACTTTTCTTTAAATCAGAATCTTTTGATAATTCATCTATAATAATAGAACCTAAATATTTTTTCTTACTATCCACAACCATTAGGGTATCTACTTTTAGATTTCTCATTTTAGTAAGGCATCTAAATAAAGATAAATTTTCTCTACAAGTTACAGGATTTTTTAACATAATATCTTTTACTTTAATAAACTCAGGTGATGTCCATATTCTTTTAGGTCCTACAAAGTCACTAACAAATTTATTTTTAGGATATTTTAAAATGTTTTCAGGTGTATCATACTGAATAATATGTCCTCCATCCATAATACATATTTTATCGGCTATTTTAATCGCTTCATCCATATCGTGAGTAACAAAGACAATAGTCTTTTTAAACTTTTCTTGAATCCTTAAAAGTTCATCTTGTAAAGAATTTCTAGTCATAGGATCCAAAGCTGAAAATGGCTCATCCATAAGTATTATAGATGGATCTGTTAAGAAGGCTCTTGCAACTCCTACTCGCTGTTGTTGTCCTCCTGATAATTCTGTAGGATATCTATCTAAATAAGACATATCTAGTCCTACCATATCCATCATTTCTTTAGTCTTTTTATTAATTTCATCCTCTGGCATCTTCTTTAATCTTGCAATTAAGTCAATATTTTCTCTAATTGAAAGATGAGGAAAAAGACCTGTCTGTTGGATAACATAACCAATATTTCTTCGAAGTTCAATAACATTTTTATTATTAATATCTTCTCCATCTATTAAAATATGTCCTTTAGTAGGATTAATTAGTCTATTAATCATCTTCAAAGTAGTAGTCTTTCCACACCCACTCTCTCCTATTAGACAAACAATATTACCTGTTTCTATTTTAAAAGAAATATTAGAAAGAACATTAGTATTTTTATATTTTTTAAAAACATTTTTAAATTCTATCATTATACTACCCCTTTTTAATAAAATATTTTACTGTTTATTTCTTTATTTAAATTATCTACAAAGTATTTAGCATCTTCTCTACTTCCTACGGCAAGTCCATAATGAATAGGAATAGCATATTTAGGTTTAATTGTATTAGCAAGTTCTACTGCTTCTTCCCTATTCATTGTATAAGTTCCTCCTACGGGTAAGAAGATAACGTCTGCATTAAGTTCTTTTAACTCTTCTATTACATCAGTATCTCCTGGTATATAGTAAGTAATATCATTAAAAGTTAAAAGATATCCAACATATAAAGCTTCTTTAGGATGATAATCACGTCCTATATTATAAGAAGGTATAGTCTTAAAAGAAATGTTATCTAGATTATAAGTCATATTAGGTTTTACTTCTAATAAGTTTAAACTTTTATCTAACTTTTCAATAACACTAGATGGTCCAACTATTATAGTTTTTTCGTTTGCAATATTATTAATTGAATCTATATCTAAATGGTCCCAATGTGGATGAGTTATGAAAATATAGTCGGCATTATTTATTTTTTCTTTTATATCATATGGGTCAAAATAAATAGTTAAGCCATCACTAATCTTAATACTACTCTGGCAATTTATAGAAATATTATTTATGGATTTAAGCATACTTTCCACTTCCTCTACCTTATTAATTATATCAATTTCTCTTAATATTTGGAATAAAAGAATAAAAAAAGTTCATATTAAAGATGAAAGGAATGATTTAAATGGATGAAAGTTTAGAAATTGTTAATCATATTTATAAAGATAGTGAAATGGCTATTTCTACTTTAACTAAGCTTAGTAATACTTTAGAGAAAAAGGATAACAAGATTAAAGATACTGTTGAAGATATTATTAAAGGTTATGAAAGATATTTTAAAGATGCTAAAAAGATATTAAATAAGAATAACTGTAAAAAAGAAAAGAATGGTATTGTTTCTAAAGTTATGGCTAATATGGGTATTGATAAAGAAGTTAGGGATGATAATAGTGATTCGGCAATGGCTGATATGCTTATTAAAGGTGTATCTATGGGAAGTATCGATTTAGAGAAGAAGTTAGCGAAGTATAAAGATAAAGAAATCGATGATAAAGTCTTAGAACTTGCTAATGACTTTAAAGATTTTCAAGATGATATTATTAAAAAATTAAAAGAATATTTGTAAAAGAAAACTACTGAGCATTTAAGTTCAGTAGTTATTTTAAAGCCCTCTTTAAAAGATGAGGTGTTTCTTCTCCTATTTCTCCACCAATATTAGAATATTTATCAGTAAGAATAATATCGCCTTGTTCTATTAATTCTCCTGTATTATCAAAGTAAATTGTATTACTAGCAGAATCTACAATAGTATCATTACATTTAGCATAAGCATGGTAATGTCCTCCTACAAAGATATTAGGTATATAACTTGCGACAGCATCATACTCTTCATTTTCTCTAACAAACTCTAAAGTTCTATCAAAACACTCACCAGCTAGTTTTTTATTAAAGATGTATGATGATTTAGTATCTTTAAAATATTCACTTGCTTTTCCTAATCTAATCGTTCCAACTGTTGTTTCTAATATCATTTTATATTTATCATTAGTTACTTTATTTATAAGTGGAACATCTTCTAATTTAATTAAAGGATTAGATGATAAAGCTTCATAAATACACTCATTTAATAAAGCTTGTTGGTTACAATTTTTTTGCTTTAATACTAGCTTTATATCATCTTTTTGATATTTAGATAATTCTACATAGTTATAAAGAAATGTATCTTGTAGTTTAGATAGTTCTTTATAAGGTAAATTATAGTGAATTGCAAGATGTTTTAAATACATTACTACTTGCTCTACCACCCTTTTATCAGCTTTTCTCATTACCTCTTCTTTAAATTCATAATCACTCATAACCTCATCCCCTTTTGATGGCTACATTATATCATATTTTCTCAAAAAAAGAAAGTCCTAGTTGGACTTATTGTTAAGTATAAAGTTATAAGAATCTCTACACATATCTTCTATACCATATTCTGCTTTAAATCCTAGTTCTTTATAAGCTTTTGTAGGGTCTGCGTAACATGCTGCGATATCACCAGGACGTCTATCTACTATTTTATATGGTACTTCAACATTATTTACTTTTTCAAAAGTATTAACTAAATCTAGGACACTATAACCTGTTCCTGTTCCTAAGTTATAGTACTCTATTCCTTTAAAGTTGACACTCTTCTCTAATGCTTTTAAATGTCCTTTAGCAAGATCAACTACGTGGATATAGTCTCTTACTCCTGTACCATCATGAGTATCATAATCATTTCCAAAGACACTTAAAATTGGTAATTCTTTATTAGCAACTCTAACAATATATGGCATTAAGTTATTTGGAATACCATTAGGTTTTTCTCCTATTAAGCCACTCTTATGAGCTCCTATTGGATTAAAATATCTAAGCACAATTATAGATAAATCTTTGTCGGCTTTAGAAACATCAGCAAGAATTCTTTCAATCATTAATTTAGTTGTACCATAAGGATTAGTAGTAGATAGCGGGAAATCTTCTTTAATTGGTAATTCTTTAGGTGAACCATAAACAGTGGCACTTGATGAAAAGACAAAATTATGACAATTCTCTCCCTTCATAACTTCTAATAATGTAAGAGTTGAATCTAGATTATTACGATAATACTTTAATGGTTCACTAACTGATTCTCCTACTGCTTTATATCCTGCAAAATGGATAACGGCATCTATTTTATTTTCTTTAAATACAACACTAACTTTTTCTTTATCACAGGCATCAATCTCATAAAATTTAGGTCTTTTAGAAGTTATTTCTTCTATTTTATCTAAAACATCAATACTAGAGTTAGATAAGTTATCGATAATAACAACTTCATAGTTTTCATTTAATAGTTCTACACAGGTATGACTTCCAATAAAACCTAGTCCTCCTGTTACTAATATCTTCATTTTATCATCTCCTCATATATTTATGATATCACACATATAATCATATAGAAAAGAAAATTTGCAAAATTCACTTGACGAAGTGAGAAAACAGTGATAATATAGTATCAGTTTTAAAGAAAGACCTATGTAGCTGCGCTCGTAGCTCAGTTGGATAGAGCGTTTGGCTACGAACCAAAAGGTCAGGGGTTCGAATCCCTTCGAGCGCACCATATTATCGGGAAGTGGCTCAACTTGGTAGAGCACTTGGTTTGGGACCAAGGGGTTGCAGGTTCAAATCCTGTCTTCCCGACCAGTTAGATTATTAACTCTCTATATGAGAGTTTTTTTGTACAAGAAAAAAGAAGGTTATCCTTTCTCTACTTGGAAATTACTATTTAAAACAGCATACATCTGTGGGAAATAATTCATAACTGTCCAAATACTAATTCCTCCTAAATTATACTTAGTAACAAGGTCTAGCTTTGCTTTTATACTTCTAGCATCTTCAAACCAAACTATATGTAAGGCTCCACTTTCATCTTTATAATAAAAATACGGAGCTTTCGCTACAGGGTCAAATTGGATTTCTACTCCTTTTTCTACAGCAAGGGCTACTGCAGCAGTATTAGAAATTGATCTAGCTGGTCTTCCTGGTTCATAAGGTAAGGTCCAATCATATCCATAGTTAGGTATACCCATTAGTATTTTCTTACTTGGTATAGCAGTAACGGCATATTGTATTACTCTTTCTACTTGATTAAGAGGTGCAACAGCCATAGGTGGTCCATAAGTATAACCCCATTCATAAGTCATTATAATTACATGATCAGCAAGTCTTCCATGAGTAGCATAATCATGGGCTTCGTATAAAGTTCCTGTCTGATTTTCTCTTACTTTAGGTGCTACTGCTGTTGTTACAATAAAGTCTTCTTCATGAAGTCTACCTACTACTTTTTCTAGAAAATCATTATATAACTCTTTATCCATAGGATATACATATTCAAAGTCAATATCAACTCCTGCATAACCTTTATTTCTTAGAGTTGTTATTAAATTAGATATTAATCTATCTTGTACTTCTTCATTAGATAAAATAGCATGGGCAAGGTCACTATCAAATCTACCAGTAGAACCTATATTAGTCATAACTAACATTGGTAGTGTATTATTATCTTTTGCTGCTCTTATAGCTCTACTATCACTTATTGGTGTTAAGTTACCACTAGGTGTTACATGATAACTAAAGATACTTAAAAATGTCAAACTAGGTAGTGTTAAAGCAAGAGTTGTATCACTAATAGTTGGATAAGCATAGCCATTTACTAAAATACTTGGTAATACTTCACTTGGTATCACTAAAGCTTGCCCTATCATTAAACGATTTACATTAGATAGACCATTAAGGTCTGTTATTTCTCTTACTGGTACTCCAAACTTTCTAGCAATACCATAAAGGGTATCACCTCTTTGTACTGTATATATAGTCAAAGTATCACTCCTTACACTTTAACTATATTATTAAATTATAATTATTATACTTCTTTTATTCTCGTAGTACTTTTTTTAGTTTTATACTTTTTTGTTGATTTAATATGATTACCTATAATATCAGATACTTCTAATATTGATATAAAAGCACTTTCATCCATTTCATTAGCAATCTTCTTTAGTTCAAATACTTCTATTCTTGTTAAGACACAATACATTACTTCTTTTTCTCCAGATAAAAGTCCTCGACCATTTATTCTTGTTACCGTTCTACCAAGTCTTTTATATATTTCATTAGCCATATCTGTACCCTTCTCAGTTACAATTAAAGCTGCTTTCGCTTGTTCTAATCCTTCTGAGACAAGATCTATTACTTTAAATGTTATAAAATAAGTTAAGATTGAATAAAGGGCTCTATCTATTCCAAAGATTAAGGCTGCACATCCATAGATAAGAAAGTTAAATACCATAACAATTTGGCCTACTGATAAAGATGTTTTCTTACTTATAACAAGAGCGACTGATTCTGTTCCATCAACACAGGCTCCCATTCTTATAACTAATCCTACTCCTATTCCTAAAAGAATTCCTCCAAAGATAGTTGCAAGTAATATTTCATCTGTAACTTCATGAAATGATTCAAAGAAACTAAGAGAGATAGAAAAAGTTAACATCGCGATTATTGTTCTTATTAAAAAATTTTTCCCTAAGTTACGATAACCCACATAAACAAAAGGAATATTAATAAGAATAACAAGTAAACTAATAGGTATAGAGAATACTTTGGATATTATAATAGATATACCTGTAACTCCTCCATCTAAAATGTTATTAGGTATTAGAAAAGTATCTAGGGAATAGGCAGCTAGTGTGGCTGCTAATATAATTATAATATAAGATAAAATTGTTTTTAAACGATTGTTTTTTATTTTTGCCATATATATACCTCCTTTTATATTATACAGGAAAAAGTTAATTTTTTTGTAATTTTATGAAAATAAATGTATAATTACTTTAGAAAAGATAAATCTGGAGGATGATTATGGATAATTTAGTTATTAGAAAGTATGTTAACAATGATTTTAATGAGATTATAAATTTAGTAAAAGATAATTTTAATATCAGTGATAATATAAAATCTTTAGAAGATAACCTTAATAGTTTTGGTATAGTCGCTATTATAGATAAAAAAATAGTTGGCTACCTTAGAGTAGATAAATTATATAATCCATTTAAAAAATATTATTATTATTTTCTTTCTTACGTTTGCGTTGATAGTAATTATCAAAATATGAGTATTGCAACTAAAATGTTAGAGTTCATTTTTAATTATGCAAAGAATGATGATGTTAGTTATATAGAATTAACTTCTAAGTCTTCCAGAGAAGCTGCTAATCACTTATATTTAAAAAATGGTTTTGTTATTAGAGATACTAATGTATTTAGAAAATATATTTAAAAATAGTCTTGTTTTTCAAAGACTATATAATATTCAATCACTACTAAACTTTTCTACTAATTTTGCTGGATATATTTCAAATAATCCTATGGAACTAACCGGCAATTCAAAAGGAATAAAACTTTGTTCTAATTCTTTTTTTATTTTAATTATTTTATCGTAATTTTTATCAACATGAATAGTTATATGAAACTCAAAACTATTAGGATTATATTTTTCAATAGGTAAAATATTATATACCTTTTCTTGTAATTTTTTTAGTTTCCTATTTTCTTTAATTTTAAAATACAATACATAGCTATTTTCTTTGCTATTCATTACTTCTATACTGCTAACAGTTATTTTAAAGCTATTAAAGTTTATATTTGATAGTTTTTTCAGTATAAAGTCCTTTTCTTCTATATTCCAAGCAGATAAAGTAAAATGATAAGGTAATGTATCTATAGATGTTCTATTATCTATATTCTTTATATATGGTACTTTACATAATGGTTCTGTTACATTATTTATGGTATTATTTATTTTATTTAAATCTTCTATGTTAAAAAGTGATATCAAGGTTATTCTATCGTTCATATTATTATTCCTTTCAATAAATTTATATAATATAAAACTCACACAATTAAGTGCGAGTATTAAATTCATTATGGAGCGGATGAGGGAAATCGAATCCCCGTCACAGCCTTGGCAAGGCCATATTCTAACCACTAAACTACATCCGCAAAACAAATACATATATATTGTATCATAAATCCAATAATAGGCAAGTATTTTTTTTGCTACATAAAAACTTATTATTTGACAAATATAAAGATATATGAGAGAATATATTTGCAACTTTGAAATATAATGTATTAGATGGGTCTATAGCCAAGTGGTAAGGCGTGGGACTGCAACTCCCTGATCGTTGGTTCAAATCCGACTAGGCCCTCCAATTAGAAATTAAAGGAAATCTAGTAATAGACTTCCTTTTTATTATAATTCTTTATTATTATATATTCTAACTGATATGTAATATGAAATAGTCATAATTATAACTGTTACTATTATTAAAAGTAAGGTAAACATTCCTAAGCTTAAGTTATTTAGACTATTAATTATATTCATTAACTCTACATTGTTAAAGATATCTAAACTAGTAATTATTCCTATTATTAATGCCAGTATAGTAATGGTAAGGAATAGCATTATTCTTCCCTTTTGGGATCCAAATTTATAGTAAAACGGAATTAGTAGAGATATTACTAAACATATACCAAAGGCAACACCAATAATACTTGCATAAATAGATTCAAAGGTAGTATTTCCTACAAAGTTTGGAATGATAAATGATGCTAGTATTCCTAGTACTAAAACAATAAGGGATGAAGTATTAAATAATAAGTACTTAGCTTTAACAATTTCTTTTCTACTAAGTGGTAGACTATTACAGTAACAATCCCATTTATTAAACTCATCATAACTAAAGGCAGTTATAAGAATCATTATCATATAAAATGGTACTAAGAAAAGAATGAATGTTGCATCTTCATTAATAATTGAAAAGATAATAAAGAAAGCTAGTACTAATAATAATGTTTTCATCTGATTTTTAATTACACATAAATCTTTAATAATTAAACCTTTCATTATTTTTCTCCTTTCACTATTAATAACATAATATCTTCTAATGTTGCTTTATCAACAACTAAGTTAGAATTATTTTTCTTAATATTTTTTCTATCATTAACTAATACTTCATAGTTATATTTATTTTTACGATAAGATATTATATTATCTTTAGAAATCTTCTTAAAGTCATTATAATTACATTTAACTATTCCATAATTATCTAAGATGTCATCTTTTTCTTTATCAAAGACTAATTTGCCATTATCTATAAAGATTATATAGTCAGCGATGGTTTCAATATCACTGGTTATATGGGATGAGAATAAAATACTGTTCTCACCATTTTCAATAAAGTCTAAAAATATATCTAATATTTCTTTTCTAACAACTGGATCTAATCCACTAGTTGGTTCATCTAATATTAATAGTTTAGGATGGTGAGATAGAACGGTTATTATTTCTAGTTTCTTTTTCATTCCTTTAGATAAGTTTTTTATTAACATATTTTCATTTAAAGAAAAGTCTTTTAAATATTTAAAAAACAATTTTTCATCCCAAGCTTTATAGATATTTTTCATAATCGAATTAACATCTTTTACTTTAATAACTTCTGGAAAGAATGAATCATCTAAGACTACACCAATATCTTCCTTTACTTTATTATTTAAAATTTTATTAAAGATTAAAATGTCTCCTTTATCTTTTTTAATTAAACCTAATAGTAGTTTAATTAGAGTTGTCTTCCCTGCTCCATTTTCTCCTATTAGACCAATGATACTACCTTTCTTTATTTCAAGAGTAATATTATCTAATTTAAAGTTATCATAAGTTTTAGTTAAATTATTAACTTTAATTACATTATCCATTATTATCCTCCTTCAAAGCATTAAATATCTCTAGTACTTCCTCATAACTAATATGATATGTATCTGCGATAGTTAAAGCTTCTTCTAAATTTTCTTCTATTTTCTTTAATATTTCTTCTTTTAAATAGTTCTCACTTTTATTTTTAACAAAGTATCCCTTAGTAGCGACTGCTTCAATAAAACCATCTTTTTCTAATTCTTCATAGGCTCTTTTAGTGGTAATATTACTAATTCGAAGATCTTTAGCAAGAGTTCTAATAGAAGGTAAGGTCTCTCCTCCTACTAAATTACCATTAAGTATTTCCCTTTTAATGTTATCAACTATCTGCTGATAGATTGGTATATCACTACTATTACTGATAATTATCTGCATTTAATCACCTCTTTGTATATATACAGTATACACAGTTATTATATGTTTGTCAATATAAAAAGATACTATTTTGTTTTAACAGTATCTTTAACATAATTTTCTATAATATATTTTAAGTCTTCTATCGCTTTATCAATATTAAATGTGCCATTACCAACTGGATAATAGACTGGAAATATTTTATAAGTATTACTACCTATTTCTTTTTCAAAGTATTGTTTTCTACACTCTCCTACTGATATTTTCTTATTTAAGATAATTGATGAGACTTGATTACCAAAAGTAATTATTATTTTAGGTTTAACGATATCTATTTCTTGTTCTAGAAGTCCAAGATAACTTCTTAAAACTTCATCTTTTAGGGGCCTTGCATCTATTTGGGTGCATTTACCTAAGTTTGTTATAAAGTAGGTATTTCTTTTAACCTCGTCATAGACTTTGTTTGCAAAAAGATAGTCCCAGTCTTTAGGTTTCTTTTCGTTTATTTCATCTAATAGACTTTTATCAAAAAGATTAATAGCAGTAAATAGCTTCCAAATATTCTTAGTACCAAGCCACGGAGCTTTTAAGCCTTTCCAAGTTTTAGGACTAGCAATATTTCTTCCTGTTGGATTCATAAAAACAAAAAGAATATCAGGATTATCAGCTTCTCCTCCATTATAGATAGAATCTAAGGTTTTATCACCATACTCATTTTGTAATTTGTCATATTCTTTATATAGCTTTTTAAACTTCTCTTGCATAAGATTAACCTTTCTAACTATTATAGTTTGATTTAATATAATTATATATATCTTGCCAGTTATTAAAACAATTTTCAGCATCAGTTACTTCATTGCATACTCTTATTGTATTTATGCCAGAACTTGCAACTGCTAAACAGTTAGTTTTACTATCATCAATAAATAAATCTATTTTTTCTTCTACACATGCTTTTTTCTTGTCTCTTGCATTTACTACTAATTTATCATAATAAATATTATTCTTATCTAACCAATCTTTACTATATTTATATGGGTCATCATGAAATTCATAATCTCTTGCTGTAATAATTATTATTTCATTACCATCTTCTTTTAGCTTATTTATGACATCTACCACATATTCTCTTGGCAATGCCTTATTTGTAATTTCCTCTTGTATGTCTTTTAAAAAATATTTTAATTCTTGATAATTAAAGTGAAAGACTTCTTGCCATTTATTACCATTGTTGTTCTTATCCTCAAAATCATTTTCTTCTTCTATTTTCTTTCCTAAACTTTTTGCATAATCTACTGCTGCTTGGTATAATTCATCTTTAACATCTGTTAAAGTATCATCTATATCTATTCCTATTTTCATATACTTCTTAATAATATATTTTTTTTCTACAAAAGAACTAGGATGATATGCTGTTATTCCTAACTCTTCTGCTTTTCTTAAAACATCTAATCTATCATCTACAAAAACTGCATCTTCCTTATTAATATTTAGATGCTTACAATATTCTAATATTACTTCTGGCTTTAACATTGTAGATGAGATAAAGCAGATATTTTCATGTTTAATATTAGGATAATTTTCTTTTAACCAAGTATATTTTTGTTCTACTTCATTATTTGTTACTGTTGTTCCTAATACAAATACTCTATTTGAATCTAGATTACTAACTATCTTTTGCATAGTTTTTAAAGGCCTTGCTTTAGAGAAAAGATTAGAGAATAATAAATCTTCTAAAGTTTGGCAACCTAGTTCAGGACAACCTCCACTATATAATTTATTATTATATCTATATTCTGATAAAGTTCCATCCACATCAAAAAATACATATTTATCTTTTAATTTTTCTATCATAAACAACTCTCACTTTCTTTTATTATTCTATCATATAATTTTTAACTTTTACACCAAATCAAGATTTTTTTTAGTACATTTTTACACGGAATCAAGATTTTTAAATATCTTGGTATATAAAAAGAAGCCTATTTTCTAGACTTCTCGTAATTCTTCATAAACTTTTTATATAGTTCATCGCATTTACTAGCATCCATCTCAGGTGTATCTTTTAATGGATTAGGAATATTAAGTTTTTGATACTTTTCAAAACCTAAGTGATGGAATGGTAGAAATTCTATTTTTTCAATATTTTTTATTTTCTTTAAATATTCTGCTAAACCATCTAAATATTCATCATTATCCATAATACCTGGAACAATTACTTGTCTAATCCAGACTGGTTTACCACTCTTATTTAACTCTTCGATAAACTTTTCTGACTCTTCCATATCTCTTCCTGTTAAGTCTTTATAACCTTCTTTAGTAACGTGTTTAATATCTAAAATAACAAGATCTATTAACTCTAATATTTCTTTATATTTACCGATACCAACACCTGCAGTATCTAAGGCAATGTGGATACCTTCTTTTTTTAGTTTCTTACAGATATCTAATAAGAAATTAAGTTGTAAAAGAGGTTCTCCTCCAGAGAAAGTTACACCACCATTGTTTCTTTTAAAGTATGGTTTGTTACGAAGAATTTTTTTAACTAATTCATCAGTATCATAGTTTACTTCATTCATAGCCCAAGTTTCTGGGTTATGACAGTATTTACATCTTAGAGTACAACCATCTAAAAATACTACGGTTCTAATTCCTGGTCCATCAACAAGACCAAATGTTTCAAGTGAATCTACGCTTGCTTTCATTTACATCTTCTCGTGGAAAGTTCTTGAAATAACTTCTTCTTGTTGTTTTCTAGTTAAACGATTAAATCTAACAGCATAACCTGATACTCTGATAGTTAATAATGGATATTTATCTGGATTATTCATAGCATCTATTAACATTTCTCTTTGTAAAACATTAACGTTTAAGTGATGTGCTCCCTGAACGAAGTAACCATCAAGTAGACTTACTAAGTTATCAATTTGTTCATCTTTATTATGTCCTAATGATGATGGAACAATTGAGAAGGTATTAGAAATACCATCACGACAACAATCTGCATAGTTAAGTTTTGCAACTGAGTTTAATGATGCGATAGCACCACTTGCATCTCTTCCATGCATTGGATTTGCTCCTGGAGCGAATGCTTCTCCTGCTTTTCTTCCATCTGGAGTTGAACCTGTTTTACTACCATAAACTACGTTTGATGTGATTGTTAATACCGATAATGTTGGTGTAGCGTTACGATAACATTTATGTTTAGATAATTCTTTATACATCTTATCAAGTATTTCTTTAGCGATATTATCTACTCTATCATCATCATTACCATATTTAGGATAGTCTCCTTCTACTTCAAAGTCTATTGCAATACCCTCTTCATTTCTAATAGGTTTTACTTTAGCATACTTAATAGCAGAAAGTGAGTCTGTTGCAACTGATAGTCCTGCAACACCATAAGCCATTAGACGATTTACATTAGTATCATGTAAAGCCATTTGTCCTGCTTCATAAGCATATTTATCATGCATATAGTGAATAACATTCATTGCATTAGAATAAACTTCGGCAACTTTTTCTATCATCTTAAAGTATGCATCTTTTACTTTATCATAATCAAGTACTTCATCAGTCATCTTAGGGAATCCTTCAACAACTAGGTCACCTTTAACTTCATCAACACCACCGTTAATAGCATATAGAAGTGCTTTAGCAAGGTTACAACGTGCTCCAAAGAATTGCATATCTTTTCCTTCACGCATTGCAGATACACAACAAGCGATAGCATAGTCATCACCATATACTGGACGCATTACATCATCGTTTTCATATTGGATAGCATCTGTTTCAATACTCATTTTAGCACAATATTTCTTGAAGTTTTCTGGTAATCCCCCAGCCCATAATACAGTCATATTTGGTTCTGGTGCAGTATCTAAGTTAGTTAGTGTATGTAAGATACGATAACTTGTCTTAGTTACCATGCTCTTTCCTTCAGTAGTAACACCACCGATAGATGCAGTTACCCAAGTTGGATCTCCTGAGAATAATTCATCATAATCAGGTGTTCTTAAGTGTCTAACTAATCTTAATTTAATAACAAACTGATCAATAATCTCTTGAATTTCTTTTTCAGTTATAGTTCCATCATTTAAATCTCTTTCAAAGTAAATATCAAAGAAAGCATCTACTCTACCTAAACTCATAGCAGCACCATTATTCTCTTTTACAGATGCTAAATAACCAAAATAAGTCCATTGTACTGCTTCTTTAGCATTACTAGCAGGTTTAGAAATATCAAAACCATAACCTTTAGCCATTTTCTTAATTTCATCTAAAGCACGATATTGCATAGAAACATCTTCTCTTAGTTGGATTAATTCATTAGTCATTGGTCCTAATAGTTTATTATCCCATTCATCTTTCTTTTGTTCCATTAAATAGTCAATACCATATAAAGCGACACGTCTATAGTCACCAATTATTCTACCTCTACCATAAGCATCCGGTAGTCCTGTTAATAGACCTACATGTCTTGCTTTTCTAATCTCATTAGTATAAGCATCAAAAACACCTTGATTATGAGTTTTACGGTATTCATTAAAATATTTATCAACTTCAGGATTTAATTTATATCCATAAGCATCTAATTCTTGATAAACCATTCTAATTCCACCATAAGGATTAACTATTCTTTTTAGTGGAGCATCTGTTTGAAGTCCTACAATTACATCATCATCTTTACTGATATAACCTGGTTCAAAAGCATTAATCCCTGACATATGGTCAACATCAATATCAAGTACATGTTTTTTTAATTCTTCTTTTAATAGGTCACTACATTTTCCCCAAACTCTATTTGTTTTCTCTGTAGTACCTTCTAGGAAACTTTCATCTCCATCATATCCTTTATAGTTAGTTTTAATAAAATCACTAACATTTATTTCCTTAGTCCAGGCTCCTTCTTTGAAGCCTTTCCATTCTTCTCTCATTCTTTCATACCTCCTTGCATTCTTATTATACCATTAAATGTATAATTTCATTAAAAAAAATACTATTCTTGACAGTATTTTTTAAACATATATATTGCAATGATAATAACGAAAATTAATATTAATAAATTTCATTGCACTTAATTTGTTTAGATTTAGTTTTATTTTGTAATATATCAGATATTTCTAATGCTGCATCAATATTACTATTTTTAGATTTAATAAGCCATGGGTATTCTTTATAAAATTCATCATTTTCTGCTATTTTTGTCTTGTTAAATCCTAATTGTGATAGTTCAAAAGTTTGTTGAGCATCCCAAGCATTATTTCCTCCAAATTCACTAGAAATACACGTCAAATCTATTTATAATTCATCAGCATTTTTAATCATAAACAATGCTCCTTGATAAAATTGCATTTCTAATGCGACAGCAAGTACATTTCCATATCTTCCACTAGGTAATGGCAGTCCAATATTAAAAGATTTTGCTATAGCCATTAAATTTTCTCTTGTTTTAACATCATCATTAATGGAAAACTCTTCTAAGACATTACATAAAATTGCAAACTTTTTATATGTACTTCTCTGAATCTCCAAGCTAATTTCTGTCATATCCATTATAATCTACCTCCTAATAAGTATGTTGATTATTATATATTAAAATATTATAATTGGCAAATAAAATATATTAATATAAAAGATGGTTATAAATTAGCATTTGATATTTTGTAATATTTATTATAAGGCATTTTTAACCCCAGCTTTTTTTGTTTAAATCCATCATCACTTAGTCTTTTATAATCAGTAGGTACTAAAAGACTTTGAATATATTCTTTGATATCTTCATCCTCTTCTGTTTCTAAAAGTTTTTTTAATTCTTCGATTGTTCTTTTTCTAACTTTACCTTCTTCATCTTGATAATATTCTATTTGTAATTGTGGAAAACGATTATACCATCCTGGATTTTGTCTGATTAAAAAATCAAAGGCTTCTTCAAAATCCCAGAAAAAATTATTAAATCTAATATTACTTCTAAAATCACGAAGATAATTGTGATATTGAAGTCTGTTATTAGTAGAAATATTAAGTAGTTTTAGGTCATCTTCTTTATTTAGAGTTATATTCATATATTTTATTATTTCTCTAAATAAATCTACTCCTTCCATATTAGCTAGTTTCTCTTCAGAATCAAACTTATAATTATCACTATAATAGTCATATTTAAAAATAGGTGCCGTGGTTTCAGCCTCATGTCGTATTAATGTTTCTTTGGCAGCTCTTACAATATTTTTATTTATTACTCCAGCATTTAAGTCAGTATCATATTTAAAATGTATAAGCTCATGGCAAATATCAAAAAAGACAAGAATATTTCCTTTAAAAATGTTCCATGGTATAGTTTCATCCAATCTAATCATATTATAATGATAATCTCCGTTAGTGTTGCCGTTAAAATCAACTATTTTTACTTTAGGATCTTTTCCTCTATAATCAGCAAAGTCCATTTTTATTAGATAGTATCTCATAATCTCTTCAATAAAATTTGTTAATACTTCTTTGAATTCATTATATAAAATAATAGGTTCTATATTATCTTTATTAGTATAGTGATAAGAAAACACTTTAGATAGTATTTGAAAGTTTTTAGATTCTTTTATTTCTTCAGTTATTAAATCCACTCTCCATCTCCCCTTTAGTGAGGCTTATTATACTAAAAAACAAGAAAAAAATCAAGCATAGATGCTTGTTATGATAATAGTTGTAACTATAGCGATTAGAAATAGTACTAAACTAGTTACCCATACTTTCTTTTGTTTCTTTTTATAACCTAATATAAATAAAGCGATTAGAGCAATATAAAGAATCATAAATAAGACTATCATACCAATTCTCATAAATAACACCTTCTATTCTATAAGTATTATATCATGTTTTTATAGAGATACAATTGCTAAAATTCATCTAAAACAATTTTGTTCTTTTAATGTACCTAAAGATATTACATAATCTTCAATTTGTAGATGCAAGTCTAAAAGAGCTTCAAAATCATTAATATTTGCTTTTATAATAGTCATAATTTTCTCCTCCTTATTATATTAACGTTATAGTTTAAACATTCATTTTACATTTTTGCTGTATTTTGCTTTATGTTTTGGCTATTCAATATTTTCTAATTATTAAATCTTAATAAATAACCATCAGGATCTTGAATTAAAAACTCTTTATCTAAATATGATTTACCATTAACATCGTATTCATTTGTCATTATATCTTTAAAGAAAGTTATATTTTTATTAACTAATTCTTGATAATAGTTATCTATATCACTTATAGTCATACTTATATTAATGCCTCTACCAAAGGGATACTCTAAATCTCCTGTATTCCAGTTATCATTAATTTCTTCTATCATTAATTGATTACCTTCTAATTCTAGAAAGACAAACTTATCTTCTTTTCTCTCATACATTACTTTAAATCCTAGATTAAGATAAAACTCTTTACTCTTATCCATATTAGTTACACTTAACTCTGGTATTAATTTGTTAAATTTCATAATAAATTCCTTTCTTTGTTACAATTATATCATTTACTAGACTATAATAATAACTTATTTTCTTATTAAGAATAAACTATATTGGAAAGGAGAATTGCTATGTTTGGAGAATCTTGCAATAATAATGCTCATCCACGTTGTCGTTTCTGTTATGTTCAAGGTCCTACTGGTCCAACTGGCCCTACAGGTCCTGCTGGAGGTCCTACTGGTTCAACTGGGCCAACAGGTCCTACTGGTCCAACTGGTGCGACGGGAATGACGGGTCCTACTGGTCCAACAGGTCCTACTGGTTCTACGGGAGCGACTGGAATGACAGGTGCTACACCAAGTCTTACTATAGGTACTGTTACAACAGGGGCACCAGGAAGTACTGCTACTGCTAGTATAACAGGAACTGCTCCTAATTTTATTTTAAGTTTAAGTATTCCTCAGGGACCAACAGGTCCTACAGGTGTAAGTGGTCCTACAGGAGCAACTGGGATGACGGGTCCTACTGGTCCAACTGGAGTAAGTGGTCCTACAGGTGCAACAGGAGTTACTGGACCAACTGGTCCAACAGGTCCTACTGGGCCTACAGGGGCTATTGATTAAAAACTCACATTATCGTGAGTTTTTTAGTTTAATAGAAATATACCAATATTAAGGTAAGTTGCAAATAATAACCACATAAGATAAGGAATTTGTAAATAACCACTTATTTTATTATTCTTCAATAATTCTTTAATCATAACTATAACTAATATTATTAAAAGAATTATCCAAAGAAAAGCAGTAAAGTACATTCTTAAAACAAAGAATATTATAGGCCACATAAAGTTTACTAGTAATTGTAAAAGATAAATTTGGTCTAGTTCTTTATTGTTTTCATTATCTTTAGTGGCTAGAAAGTAAGATATTCCCATTAAAATATAAAGAATAGTCCAAACAATAGGAAATGCTATGCTTGGTGGACTTAGTGGTGGTTTTATCATATCTTGATAATTCATATAACCTGATATAATTAAACCTACTATTGCCCCTTCAACAACTGGTAATAAACTATAAATTATTTTTTTAATCATAAGTCCTCCTTAATATATTTATATGCACCTATTACTTTTTTATAAGTCTTTCATAGAATATATAGAGGTGTATTTATGAGTAAATATAAAGTATGTGTTTATACTATATGTCTAAATGAAGAGAAATTTGTAGATAGATGGTATGAGTCTATGAAGGAAGCTGATGAGATTTATGTTCTTGATACAGGTTCTACTGATAATACAGTAGAAAAACTAAGAGAAAAAGGAGTACATGTAGAGGTTAAAAAAATAGATCCGTGGAGATTTGATGTAGCAAGGAATGAGTCTTTAAAATTAGTGCCAGTTGATACTGATATTTGTATATGTACTGATTTAGATGAAGTATTTTTACCAGGTTGGAGAGATGAATTAGAGAAAGCTTGGCATGATAATACTACAAGACTTAGATATATTTATAACTGGTATTTAGATGAAAACAATAATCCTATAATAAGTTTTTATTATGAAAAGATTCATAAAAGATTAGGCTATTCTTGGTATCATCCAGTTCATGAAATATTAAAGTATGATGGAGTTGAAACATATAATGTTACTGATAATATTATTTTAAATCATTATCCTGATAGAACTAAGTCTAGAAGTAGTTATCTTCCTTTACTTGAAATGAGCGTTAAAGAAGATCCTAATGATGATAGAAATATGCATTACTTAGGAAGAGAATACATGTATTATGGTAAGTATAATGAAGCGATTGATACTTTGATTAGACATTTGAAATTAGAAAATGCTACTTGGAAAGATGAACGATGTGCTTCTATGAGATTTATTGGTAGATGTTATAAGTACTTAAAAAGATATGATGAAGCGAAAATGTGGCTAGAGAAAGCAATTAAGGAAGCGCCATACTTAAGAGATCCTTATATGGAAATGGCTTTACTTTATTATGAATTAGATGATTATGACAATACTATTCATTATGTTAATCTTGCTTTAAATATAAAAAGTCATACTAAGAGCTATATAAATGAGACGTTTAGTTTTGGTTATACTCCATATGACTTATTAAGTATTTCTTACTATAATAAAGGAGAAATAAAGATTAGTAAGGTATTCTTAGAGAAAGCAATAAAGATAGAACCAAATGATGAGAGACTTAATAATAACTTAAAGATAATTAATGAGAAATTAAAAGAAACTACTGAGTAAATTTCCAGTAGTTTTAATCTATTTGACACTAATTTATTTGCTATTTCCCCATCTTTTCATTATAATAACTAGCATGGAGGAAAGAATATGAAAGAAAAAGAAGCTTTAGGTATTAATGATTATGACTTTATTTATTATGAACTTAGTCCAGAACAACAGCCTATTGAAGAAGTAATTAAAACAAGTGAATTTATTGAAAATGACTTTGCTAATTACCTAAAGGAAAATTATCCTAATTATTATAGTAAAAATATAAGAATTAAGTTTATAAATTGGGGACATATGGAAGTTGTTTATGTTTTAGATAATGGACATAAGAAATATACATTATTAATGGGTCAACCTAATTTAGAATATGGTAAGGTAAAGAATGAGTATGATAACTTAAAAATCCTTAGTAAAAATAATGATGATGTAGTTAGTCCCCTACTTTATTATGGTAGTCCTAAGTATAATAGAGAAATTTATATGACACCTTACTATTATCAAGCTAGATGTATAAGTTATTTAGATGAAAAACTAGGTGTCTATGTTCCTGAACCTGATTATCATTTTGAAGAGTTTATGGAAGATGATAAAGATGTTATTGAAGAAGTTATTACTGCTAAGATAATATCTTTATATAACCAAAATACTCATATTGGTCTTGATGAATTTAATGTTAGTAGTGGTGACTTTATTTTAGAAAAAGGATTTGAAGATAATAAAAATAATGCTAGCAAGCTTTTTGAAGAAATGAAATTAATTGCAGCAAGAAAACTAGTTAATATGTCGTTAGATGATTATATAGATTTAATTTATGAAAGTCTTGCGATGTTTGATAGTGAAAACATTGATAAAGGTATAGAATTGGGATTTAGTAAAATAAAAAATAGAACTTAGCAATTATCTAAGTTCTATTTATTTTGTAGTTTACCTTTCATTCCTTTTAAACCATTATGAGCAAATCCTTGTAAAATATTGGTATTAAAGGAATGTGTTTTACTTTCACGCTTTTTATAATCTTTAATGGCTATACTAATCATATCATCTAATAGTTCAGTATAATCTTTTCCCTTAGGATCCCATAGATAGAATGCTAATGAACCTGGTATTGAGTTAATCTCATTAACATATACTTTTTTAGCTTTGCTATCAATTAACATATCAATACGAGCATCTCCACTACTTCCTAAGGCTCTAAATACTTTAATAGCAAGTTCCTCTACTTCTTTACTCATTTTATCTGTAAGGTCTGCTGGTATTTTTCTATCTGCTGAAGCCATTCCTTTAGATCCTTTTAGAGGGGTCATTTTAGCTCCTAGTTTTCCTTTAACTTTACCACTACCAATATATTTCTCATCATATGTTAAGAAAGCACTCTTAGATAATACTTCTTCTATAACACTTGTCTCTTGGTTTTCATAATTACCTAAAACAGAGATATTTACTTCCATTAAGTTTTTAATTACTTCTTCTACTACGATTTTACTATCATAAGTAATAGCTTCTTCAATAGCTTTAACTAACTCATCTTTATTGTTTGCAACACCAATACCTACACTACTACCAGTTGTAGCTGGTTTTACAATAACTGGGTATTTGATTTTCTCTACCTTCTTAATTACTTCATCAGGATCATTTTTATAATCTGTATCATAGAACCAAGTATAGTTTGGAACTGGAATATCATTAGCTTTAAAGATATCTCTCATATAAGCTTTATCTTGTGATACAACTGCTGAGTATACATTAGGTCCAACATATGGAATACCCACTGTTTGGAAATATCCTTGTAGTACACCATCTTCTACATTAGTACCATGGGTAATTGGAAATATTACATCTAAGTCTGTAACAATTTTCTTAAATAATCCTTTACTTTGAAGAACAAAGGCTCCATCTTTTTTATATAATACAACATTACTTGCATATTTCTTAATTAAATCTAAATCCTGATATACTTCAACATCCATTAACATGTTACCAGTATACCACTCACCATCTTTAGTTATATAGATAGGAATAATATCATATTTTTCTTGATTTATTTTATTCATGGCTTGAACTGCTGAAATAATACTTACTTCATGTTCAACGGATTCACCACCGAATACAACTCCTAATTTAATTTTCATTTTTTCATCCTCCTACTTTTCATTATATGTATCAGGTAAATCATTTTCAAATAAGGCATAGATTTCTTTCTTTGTTTTTATACCTCTTATAAAATTATATGCTTCTTTGACATCATTGTAAACAATTAAATTATCCATATTATATTTAGCTTGTTTTAATCCTTCTTTAATTGGTTTAGTTCTCTTCTCACCAATTAGAACTACATAGTCTGCTTTAGAAATAGTAGCGATTTGTTTTCCAAACTCTTTATTAAGTTCTTCTTCTTTATCACCTAACTCTATCATACCTGGTGTTACCACTACTTTTAGCCCTGGCATCATAGATAAAACTTCTAAAGCACTCTTAGCACCTACTGGATTAGAGTTATAAGCATCATCTATTTGATAGAAGTAACCCATTTTTTTAAGTTCTAGTCTATGTTCTACTTGTTTAACATTTCTAACGGCTTGTTGTAATTTAGTAATTGATATGCCAAATTCACGTCCTAAAGCAAGTCCTGCTAGAATATTATAAACGTTATGATTTCCTAATAGTTTAGTTTCAAACTCATATTTTTTCTTATCACCTTTAAATGTTACATCAAAGGTAGTTCCAACACTAGAACATTTTATATTGCTAGCATGAACATCTACATCTTTTTCATCTATTCCTATCCAAAGTATTTTACATTTATTTTTTAGATTATAACTTACTTGTTTAGGATCATCTCTATTAAGTACTCCTACTCCATCAAGTGGTAATGATTCGATAAGTTCAAATTTAGTCTTTTGGATATTTTCTTCACTACCAAAGCTTTCTAAGTGAGCAGTGCCAATACGTGTTAAGATACCATATTTAGGATGAACTAAATTACATAAATCTTTAATTTCTCCTCTAACATAAGCACCCATTTCAGCGATAAATACTTCTGTAAATTTATCTAGGTGATTATTAATAGTAATAATTAATCCATAAGGAGTATTTAAGTTACGAGGAGTTGGTAGTGTTGCATATTTAATATTTAATATGTCTGCTAGAATATTCTTACTACTTGTCTTACCATAACTACCTGTTACACCGATAACTTTTAAGTTAGGCATGCTCTTTAACTTCTTAACAGCCATACTCTTGAAATGATGATATACATATTTTTCTAAAGTATATTTATTAATAAAGTTAGCAAGTAAGATTACAAATGTATTTAGATAAGCGAAAAGTATAAAGATAAAGATTAAGAAATGACTAATTAATAGATTATCTCTATATATAATAACTAATACTATTGGTATTAAATATAATATAGTTGTAGTTGCAATTAATCTTTTAACTCTTGCAGTTATTACTAAAGGTTTCTTTACTTGTTCATTCTTTAAGTCTTTCCTAAATTTAATAGCATAGATTATATATAAAATAATTGCTATGATATTTAAGATTAAGCTTATAGTATCCTCTTTAATTAAGAAGACATTAGCGACTGCTACTATAAGTACTGCTAATAGTTCTAGTGAAAAGAAATTAGAACTATTATTAACAACCCATTTAACATAACGATTGTTTTCATTATATAAGTTTTGTTGTAACATATGTAAACTTTTTTTAGATTTGATGATAATTGCTATGATAGTAACTAAAATTAAAAGTATTTCAATCATATTATCCCTCCATAAAATTATTTATAATATTTATTACCTGGTTTAAATTCTCAAGATAAGCATAATGTGTTCCAGGTAGAACAATTAAGGCACCATCTTGAAGTAAATTTTCTAAGAGTTTTGCTTCTTCAAGTGGTGCTGCTTCATCCATCTCTCCCCATATAAGTAATGTTGGAACAGTTATCTTTTTAGCATAATCAGATAAATCTTCATTAACTGTTTTAACTAAGATTTCTCTCATTCTAGGTGTGGCACTCTTATAATCAGCTGATCCAATATAGTTTTTAGCAATCTCTGCTATTTTACCCATACCCGGTAATGTTTTTGCTTTCTTTAACATTTTCTCTTTTAGAGTTAATCCTTTTTTAGTTCTAACACAAGGAGCTCCAAATAATACTACTCTATCAACTTCATACTTTGAAGCATAAACTATAGCAACTCTACCTCCAAAAGAGTGTCCTATTAATGTAGGTTTCTTAATCTTTAACTTTTTCACTAGCTCATGGACTAGTTCAGCATAATCAGATACTGTCCAAACTTCATCAGGTTCAGCACTTTTTCCGTATCCTGGAAAATCTAATATTGTAATATGATATTTACAAGATAAGGGATTACCAAGTGGTTCCATCATTTCAATATTTTGACCCCAACCATGTAAAAGAATAATATCTTTACCTTTTTCATTACCATATTGTATGTAATTTACTTTATCTAGGTTAATCTTTTCCATACTTCCTCCTATTAGAAGTATATCATAAAAAGAAAAAAGAGTCTTTATATTTTAACTCTTTTTTATTTATTTTAACTTTGATTTAACCATATCTTTTAAAAAGTTATGTACTTCTTCTGCAGTAAGTTCTTCTTCTCTATCTTCACTTATGGTATCAAATTCCTCATCATGATAATATAGTCCTAAAAATGGTTCTTTATGATACAGATAATTATCTTCATAATAGTTTAATTGTGTATCACTTAAATTTTCTGGAATAATACAAATTGTACTATCGATGGATGCTTTATCATCAAACGTTTCTAAATAAAGCATCATATCTAAATTTTTGGTAATAAGCCCAGCATTAGGCCAAATTTTAATATACCAATCACCTTTTAGTTCTTCATCTTGCAATGGTTCTAGAAACTCTTCAAACAATTCATAAACAAGTTCATTATGTCCTTTTCTCTCGTCTTCAATTTGTAAAATTTTTCCATCACTATCAACTGCAGTTACTCTTCTCATATAATATCTTCCTTTCTTAACTTTTAGTTTTATTGTTCATTTTATCTTTTAAAACATTATATATACCAGTGCTATCAAGTGATTTATCACTAGATAAAGAAAATTTATCTCCATCAAATGACACTCCTATAAAAGTGTCAATACTATTTGAATAATTATTTTCAAAATATTCAAGTTGACTAGTACTAATATCTTTAGGAATAATGCAAACAACGCTATTAACTATTTCATTTTCTTTAATATCTTCTAAATAAAACATAGTTCCTAAATATTTAGTGATAAGGCCAGCATTATTCCAAAACTGAATTATATCTCCTTCTACTTTTTCTTCTTTTATAGGCTCTAATACTTCTTTAAACATTTCATAAACCAAATCATTATGTAATTTAACTACATCTTCAGCTGATGTAATGTTACCATAACTACCTACTGCTATTACTTTTTTCATGCTTATCCTCCTAGTTCTATGTTAACACAAAAAGAAAAAAGAGTCTATTACGACTCTATCTTCTAGTTAAACCATAACTATAAAATTTAATGTCAATTAAAACAAGCTTAACTGATTAGAATCAGGTAATTCATTAAGGATTCCCATCTCAGTCATTTTATCTGTTAGAGTCTTTGATACTTTACCACGTTTTTGTAAATCTTCTTTACTTAGAAAAGGTCCGTTTTCTCTTGCTTCCACTATAGTCTTTGCAACTGTTAAACCTAGACCATCGATAGTTTTAAATGGTGGTATTAAAGTATCTTCATGTTCTGTGTCAACAACAAATCTTGTCGCATCACTTTTCTCTAAAGAAATAGGTGCGAATTTAATGCCACGTGCAGTCGCTTCTAGGGCAACATGAAGTGAATCTATAATGTTAGACTCTTTATTAGTAACTTCAAAGCCTTTAGCCATTAAGTCTTCATATCTTGTTTTAATAGCATTATAGCCTTTTATCATAGTTTCTATATCATAATCATCTACTCTAATTGAGAAGAAGGCTGCATAATAGAATAGTGGTTTATAAACTTTA
>CASEDN010000131.1 GCA_949286645.1 uncultured bacterium | reverse complement strand
AATTAATTATTATATGTAAATTGAAAAATTTAGTGAAAGGTGAATAAGGCACATAGAGATACTTATCATACAATGTATGTTATTAAACAAATATTGGAGGTAAAAATATGTGCCTTTTTATTATAAGTAAACTAATACTTTGATTATAGAGAGTGATTTGTGAAAATATAAAGTTATGAAAAAGTCATAAATAAAGAAAAAGAGAATATAAATATACTAAGATTATTTATTGTTTTTAAAAGAAATAAGGCAATTAAAACTATAGTGGCAGTGCTATTAATTATAAAAAATAGACATATATATAAATTTTTATTGCTTTTTTCCTTATTATGTGTTATAATTTGCTCTGTTAAAGGGGGGAGGGTTATATGGATAATAATATTAAAAATATATTAGATAAAATTAATAATCATGGATTAAATTTAGAAAGAGCTGAAAAGTTAATAGAGTGTTATTTGGATTATGATGTATCTAAATTTAATTCTGTTTGTAATGTTGATAAAAATGCAATTCCTTTTCTTTCTAGACAATTGTTAAAAGAGTTTAATAGAAGTGTGGGAAAAATTACTTTAAATGAGAAAAAACCATTTTATATATATAATATGGATGTTAAGTGTTTCAGTTCTATTTTACTTAATAATAGTCTTTTAATAGGTATGGCTCGTGCTAATAGTGATTCTTATGAAGAACCATTTAATTTTAGTGTTGCTAAATTTTTTAACAAATTAGATACTTTCAAAGATATTCTTATACTACATACTAAAGAGCATGAATATTTCTTAGGTAATAATGGTCTTTTTAGTTATAATAGTTATGATGATTCTGTATATACTTATTATAAGTTTAATTCAGATGGGGAAGTAATTAGCTCTACTCATGTGGATAAAGGACGAGGAATTTTTAATGTTGATGGTAATATATATAGAATAAATAAACCAGATATTGTAGAAAGGAAAAGTAAAAATATAGGTGTCAAATATGAAAGAGATAAGCTTATTAATATAGTTTATCAACCTATACTTATGCATAGAAATATAGATATAAGACCTAAAGCTTTAGAAACATATTTATATACATTATCAGGCAAAGGTTCAAAAACACATGTTAATGATGATAGTGTTGTTGCTATTAGTCATCCAAAAGATAATTCTATTAAGCTTTTAGCAGTAGCTGACGGTATGAATGATAATGAAGTAGGGGATATGCTATCTTCAACTGTTATACAAAATTTAAAGAATTGGTTTTGCAATCTTAATTTGACTAACTTTGATGATTTGTTTTCTTTAAAAATAGATTTAATTAAAACTATACAAGATATAGATCTTATATTAAAGGAAAAAAATAATGAAGATGATAAAAGTATTGGAACTACCTTAACTTGTGCTATAGTTACCCATACTAATACTCTTATTGGAAATGTTGGTAGTTCTAAATGTTATGCTTTAAAAGATACAGATATGGAACAGCTTGATGATGATAGATATGAAGACTATCAAATATATAATGATGGTAAAATTACTAAAAGTAAGTTAAGCTATTTTAATGCTCAAGATAATGTGTTGGGAAATGATATAGTTAACTTGGGTATATCTGTGATTGATAATAATCTGTATGATAAATTATTATTAGTCACAAATGGTGTTACAAATTGTTTAACTGATGAGAGAATTAAGTTTATTGCTGATACTTCTGAAAAAGATAAAATTCTTTATAATATTATTGATGAAGCTATTAGTGGAAGTAATACCAAACAAGTTATCAATATACCGTACTTTATGAGAAGAAAGAAATCACTTCCAAATAATGTTACAGGGGCAATGTTAATAAAAAAATAGTGTTAGAGAAGTAAGAATTAGATCAAATTAGATAGAATTCTTACTTTTTTTAACATATAATAAGTCCTA
This sequence comes from uncultured bacterium, assembly GCA_949286645.1. Lineage (GTDB taxonomy): Bacteria > Bacillota_I > Bacilli_A > RF39 > UBA660 > Onthousia. Next base: position 4,341 of record CASEDN010000131.1, on the reverse strand, counting down.
ATTAAAGGAGGAAACTATGGTAGCTAAAGTAACTAATTTTGTAAAGAAAGAAAATCAAACTATTGGATAGTTTGAGAGAATACCTAATATAATTGGGATGATTATCAAGAAAAACAACTTGAATTGTTTTTAAATCAGTTTTGCTTATTATTAGATAAGTATCCTGATGCTTAAAAGATTCTGTTATTTTAAGAAAATATCAATAATTAAAGAAAAATGCTAAATATAATAAGACTGTTATCAGTAATTGTTATTTATATTATAATAAAGCAGAATTATAAGATGTTTTGAGAGGTGATCTTAAAACTAATATTATTGTTGGTGAAAAGAAAATAACAAAACATTTGTAAAAACAGTTGCATAAACTATATAAATTGTGTTATATTTTGTTTAGTTTTATTTAAAACAAGTGCGAAAGACGGGAATAAGGAAATTTTATAGAGAGTTAATGGTTGGTGTAAATTAATAAAGGAACTTATTTCGGATCACTTTCAAGTTGTGCTTTAAGGATAAGTTAAAGCCGGGTAAAACCGTTATATTAATAAGATAGATAAAATCTATGAACCAAGGTGGTACAGTGTTAGATTTTTTAACGCCCTTGTGATTCATAGATTTTTTTGTTTAGGAGGAAAGATTATGGCATTTAAAGAACTTGAAAAAGGTAAGACTCATGAAGTTGAGATGAATATTTTAAAGACTTGGGAGAAGATGGATATCTTAAAACAATGTATTGATAATAGAGAAGGTAAGGAAAACTTTGTTTTTTATGATGGACCTGCAACTGCTAATGGTAAACCAGGACTTCATCATATGATGGCTAAGTTTTTGAAAGATACTTTCTGTAAATATAAGACTATGCAGGGATATAGAGTTCTTCGTAAAGTAGGTTGGGATACTCATGGACTTCCTGTAGAGTTACAAGTAGAAAAGGAACTTGGTTTTAGTAATAAGAAAGATATTGAAGAGTATGGTATAAAAGAGTTTAATCAGAAGTGTCGTGAGAGTGTTTGGGAAAATGAGAAGGCTTTTTCTGATTTGACTAAAGAAATGGGACAGTTTATTGATTTAGAGCATCCTTATGTTACTTATGATAATAACTATATAGAAACAGAATGGTGGATTCTAAAGAAATTCTTTGATGAAGGATTGTTTTATGAAGGACATAAGATACTTCCATACTGTACTAGATGTGGTACTGGACTTGCTTCTCATGAAGTGGCTCAAGGTTATAAAGAAGTAACTGCAAATACTGTTATTGTGCCTATGAAGAAAAAAGGTGAAGATGTATATTTTCTTGTTTGGACTACTACTCCTTGGACTTTAATTAGTAATGTAGCACTTTGTGTTAATCCAAGAGAAGAGTATGTACTTGTTGAGTCTCAAGGTAATAAATTTATTGTAGGTAAAAAATTAGCCTCTAAAGTATTTGGAGATGAATATACAGTATTAGAAGAATATAGCGGTAAGAATCTAGAGTATATGGAATATGAACAGTTAATACCTAGTTTAACAGTAGATAAGAAAGCTTTCTTTGTTACAGTAGATGATTATGTAACTATGGAAGATGGTACTGGTATTGTTCATATTGCACCTGCTTTTGGACAAGACGATTATAATGTAGGAAAGAAATATAATTTACCTGTTTTAAATCCTGTTGGTGAAGATGGTAAATATACTGAAGGATTATGGAAAGGAATGTTTGTTTTCGATGCTGATATAGAAGTTATTAAATACTTGAAAGAAAAGGGTAAGTTATTTAAGAAAATTAAAATGGCTCATAACTATCCTCATTGTTGGAGATGTGATACACCACTTTTATATTATGCTAAACCTTCATATTATTTAGAAGTAACTAAGATAAAAGATGCTGTTGTTAAAAATAATAATGGTGTTAATTGGTATCCATCTTTTGTTGGAGAGAAAAGATTTGGTAACTGGTTATTAAATATGAATGACTGGGCAATATCTCGTAATAGATATTGGGGTACTCCATTACCTTTGTGGAAATGTAGTTGTGGACATCAAGAAATGATAGGGTCAAGAAAAGAACTTGTGGAAAAAGCTATAGAAGATATAGATGAGACTATAGAATTACATCGTCCATATGTTGATGATATTCATATTAAGTGTCCAGAATGTGGAAAAGAAATGAGTCGTGTTAGTGAAGTAATTGACTGTTGGTTTGATTCTGGTTCTATGCCTTTTGCACAATATCATTATCCATTTGAAAATAAAGAGTTATTTGAAGATCAATTTCCTGCAGACTTTATTAGTGAGGGAATTGATCAGACTAGAGGATGGTTCTATACATTAATGTTAATATCTACTTTTGTTACAGGTAAAAGTCCATATAAAAACGTATTAGTTAATGACTTGTTGCTTGATAAGTATGGTAAGAAGATGAGTAAAAGTAAAGGTAATATCGTTAAACCATTTGATTTAATGAATGAGTTTGGAAGTGATGTTATTAGATTCTATTTACCTTATGTATCTCCTGTATGGACTCCTATTAAATTTGATAATGATGGGTTAAAAGAAGTTAATTCTAAATATTTATCAACTCTTAAGAATGCTTATTCATTCTTTGAGATGTATGCTAATGCGGATAAGATAGATCCAAGGGAATATAATGTTCCAGTTATTGATAGAGATATAACAGATAAATGGTTGTTATCACGTCTTAATAATACTTTAGATTTGGTTACTAAAGCTTATGATGAGTATGATTTAAATAAAGTAGTTCATTATATCGTAGATTTCTTAAATGATGACTTTTCTAATTGGTATATTAGAAGTAATAGAAAGAGATTCTGGGATAGTGAACTTACTCTTAGTAAGAAGGCAGTATATCAGACTACTTATGAAGTTTTACTTGCACTTTGTGAGATGGTAGCACCTATTACACCATTTGTTACAGAAGAGATTTATCGTAATTTGACAGATGGTAAAAGTGTTCATTTGAGAGATTTCCCTAAAGTGGATGAAACTTTAATATCTAGTGAACTTGAAAATAGAATGAGTTTAGTTCGTGATATTTGTAGTTTAGGACGTAATGCAAGAGAAGATGTGTCTATTAAAGTTAGGCAACCTCTTAACTTTATAATTGTTCCTAAAGTGTTCGAAAGCGTAGTAGGAGAACTAGAATCTATAATCTTAGAAGAGTTAAATGTTAAAGAGGTAGTTTATGAAGATGATATGAGTCTTTATATGGATTATATTGTTAAACCTAACTTTAGGGTTGTTGGTAAGATGTTTGGTTCTAATATTAAAGACTTCCAAGAGTTAGTTAGTAAGTTTGATATTGGTGATGTTAATCAGATTAAATCAGGTTATTATACTACAGAGTTCTTAGGTGAAGAGTTAAAAATAACAGAAGATATGATTATTACAACGCTTAAGAATAAAGAAGGATATTGTGCCTCTAGTAATGGTAATATTAGTGTTGTGTTAGATACTACTTTAACAGATGACTTAATACTTGAAGGACTTGCTCGTGAAGTAGTTAGAAAAGTACAAAGTCTTAGAAAAGAAGCTGATTTTGTTATTACTGATAGAATTAATCTTTACTATAATGGAGAAGATATTGTAGATGTAATGCTTGAAAAGTATATGAATTATGTTAAAGAAGAGACTTTATCACTTGAAGTTATTAAAGATGAGAGCCTTGATAAAAATATTCCAGTTAATGATTTAATGATGGGATTAAAAGTAGAAAGAAGAAAAAAATAAAATTTATATGAATTTTTAAAATTCAAGCTAATATGAGAGTGAATATTGTAGAAAACAGGTGTTTTGAGGTAATTTTCCACCTGTTTTTCTTTTGAATTTTCAATTTTCTCTTTTTGATTTAATTCTCTTGTTATGTTAGAGTTAAATCACTTTTCGAAAAGTATTTAATTAGGAAAGGAGAGAAATATGTACACAGGATATAATGAAGAACTATTAGAAAAAATGATAAATTTAAAAGAAGCGATAAAATTAAGAGACGAACTCATAAGAAAAGGAGAAGTATTACCTGCAACAGAAGACGTTGTCTTTAAGAATTTGATTATGGAAAGTCGTGAATTTTTAATTATAATATTAGAACATTTTTTAGGTATTAATAAAGAAGTAATAAGAAAAAATATGCATTTGGAAAATACAGTGTTACCTGTAAGTAATGCTAAAGAAAAGAAGAAAGTTACAGATATAATTGTTAGAGTAGAAAATAAAGTAGTTAATTTAGAGATGAATGCTAGTTATTATAAAGGATTAATAAATAGGAATATTGATTATATTTTAAAAGGAAAGACTGAAGCGAATTTTAGTGGAGAAAACTATGATGATAATTATATAGGTATT
>CASEDN010000130.1 GCA_949286645.1 uncultured bacterium | reverse complement strand
TAGTAGCATAAGAACTTAAATCTTTCTCTTTTCTTAAAAAGTTCTCTTTAGCTTTCTCAAAACTTCCCATTAAATCACTTCTTCCCTGTATAGTATTTTTTAGTTTTAACTAATCCTCTTCTCATCTTATCATAATTTTCAAAGTTATCTTTAACATAATTATCTCTATTAAAATAATCATTAATATCTACTCTATTTTCTTCAGTAAAATCATCACCATTTAAATATAAACACTCATCATAATTAGTTATATTCAGTCTTTTATTATCACCTCTTTCAGATTTTAAGATAATAAAATTATTAAAACCATCTAACTCCTGATAACCATTTTTAGTTTTAGATACTATTATCTTATCTAAAAACTTAAAATCAACCTCTCCACAAACAAAATCTTCTGCAAGCATAACATAAACTGGAACCATATAATGTTCTTTACTACCCATAACTACTTCTCCTTATTACTTATCTTGAAAGATTATTTAGCCTTTCTAATTAATCTTATCATAGAATAAGGAATAAGTCTTGTATCAAATGGTAATTTTAATATTTCTTCTGGATGTCTTGCTACTTCAATTTTCTCGTTATCTTCATTATAAATAGTTTCTATTTTATAAGGATAAATCTCTCCATTAGGTGTAAATATCTCTACTTCATCACCTACTTTAAAGTAGTTACGTTCTTTTAATATAATAGATTTCATCTTTTCATCATAACCTACTATAAGTCCTAAATACTCTTGATTAGATACTTCCTGTCTACCTGTATAATATTGATCAGTCTCATCTGCTAGATGATCAAAATATTGGCTAGTTGTATCACGATTAGCGACAGAGTCAAGTCGTTTTTGATACTCAAGTAATTTCTCATCCGTTAAGGTTCCATCATAAATACTATCTATTAAAAATCTATAACTTCCTATAACTGTTGCAAGGTAATAAAGACTTCTCATTCTTCCTTCTACTTTTAGTGAACTAACACTAATATCTATTAAATCTTTAATATACATTGCCATGTTTAAATCTTTAGTTGCAAGAGTAAATTTATCATTATCCCCATAATCAAAGGCAAAACGACATACTTGAGCACATCCTCCACGGTTTGCATCTCTATTAGTAACATAATTAGATAAAGCACATCTACCACTAAAGCAAGTACACATCGCTCCATGAATAAAGACTTCTGTTTCTAGATTAGGTATACTTGATATTTCTTTTATTTCTTCTTTGGAAAGTTCTCTTGCAAGGACAACTCTACTTGCTCCTAAATCTCTATAAAACATTGCACTGCTTATATTAGTAATAGAGTCCTGAGTTGAGATATGAACTTCTACTTCTTTATAGTTATCTGTAATATATTTGGCAAGATATAAATCACTAACAATAAAAGCATCTATACCACAGTCAATAAATTCTTTAATATACTCTTCCATACCTTCTCTATCGTTATCATGAAAGACAATATTAGCGGTTAAATATACTCGTTTATTTAGATTATGAGCGAAAGTACATCCCTCTTTTAATTCATCTAAACTAAAATTAGTAGCATTCGCTCTTAAACTTAATTTTTCTCCTCCTACATAAACAGCATCTGCACCGTATAAAAGTACTACTTTAAGTCTTTCTAAATCTCCTGCTGGTGCTAATAATTCTATTTTTTTCATAAAAGCACTACCTTTCTTAAATTATATATGCTTTGCAATAAAATCTACTACATCATCTTCATTTTCGTTTAATACTTTCATATCTTCATCAGTAACATCTGTAAAATATTTATCTAATCTTTTATATTTAGATATAGAATTTAATGGATAACCAGGGTTAATTTTATCACTCCTACTACTTACCATATAAAAGTTATCTTTAGACCAAGTATAAGTTGCTTCTTCTCCCTTATCATTAATAACCACTAAACCATATATCCATTTACAGTTAATTCTACCATCTACACCATACTCTTTTACTAAATTAGTATAATATTCAAGCGCTTCTTCATCTGTTAGACTCTTACCATTTACACGTCTTACAAATAATCCTGGTTGCCTACCTTCTGGAACTCCTTCCATATATAGTGGATCATCCATACCCATACTAGGCTTTTTTGTTTTCTTATAACACTCTCTTGCTTTTATTAAAGCATTTTCTATAGCAGTGTCTCCATCTTCTTCTACATCTAATTTAACATTTATATCTTTTAAAGATAACACTTCTATTCCAAGTTCCTTTAGTCCTTTACTAAATCTTTTTGATTTAGATTGATTAGTGGTTGCAAAAATAATTTGTTTCATCTTCTCACCTACTTTACTTTATAAATAGTCTCTCTATATAAGAACCCTCTATTATGTCCTGCTAACTTATCTATTTTTTGCTTATCAAAATTAATAAAGGCATTAATTAACTCTTTATATTCTAGAGAACTATAATCTCCTTGTTCTATAATTCCATAGTTAATACCAGAATCTACTAATTCTTTATAAACATTACTTAGATTAAGACGTCTATTATAAAAGAAAGTTGTCCCATTACTATCTTCTTTAACTAAGAACTCTTGCCCACTCTTAGGTTCTTTAATAGTAATTAAATTACTCTTACTTCTATTTTTATTAGCAAAATAACTAGTAAGCAAACTCCTTCTAGACATAGCGACTACTGGATTACCAAGCAATAGAACAAATAAATCACTTTTAGCATTACTTCTTATATTAAGTACTTCATCTTTAGTTATTTCGTTAGATAAATATGCTCCTTTTACTCCTAAATTATAATATAAGTTAATAGTATCGCTATTGGTAACCATGTGAGTTCCACTATATATTAAGTTTATTGATAAATTATTTTCTTTAACTAAATTAAGTACTGCTAAATCATAAAAGAATATTCCTTCAATTTTTATATTCTCTAATTCTTTTAAAACTTTAAGTAGATTATCTAATTCATTATTAAATATCATTTTATTTATAACTACATATAGTAATTTATCAGTACTTTTTCTATATTC
>CASEDN010000129.1 GCA_949286645.1 uncultured bacterium | reverse complement strand
ATTCACTCATCTAAAGCACCTCCTCTATAAAGCTTGCAAGGCGATAAATAGTCGCTTCATCAAAGGCTTTACCTATTATATGTAGTCCAATAGGCATACCTTCACTATTAGTACCAGCAGGAACAGATAAACCAGGAAGTCCTGCCATATTAACAGGTATTACTAAGACATCATCCATAAAGGCTTTATGAGGATCATCTTTAGTAATTCCTAACATAGGGGCGACTCTTGTAGTAGTTGGTCCAATAATTAAATCATAGTCTTTAAAGATACGATTAAACTCTTTAGTTATATCATCACGTACCATTAAAGCTTTATCGTAATAGACTTTAGCATTTTCACCACTAAGTATATATGAACCTACCATTATTCTTCTTTTAACTTCATCACCAAAGCCTTCGCCTCTTGTTTTAGTATACATAGAATCAACATCATCTACATCACTTGCTCTAAATCCATAACGAATACCATCAAATCTTGCTAAATTACTACTAGCTTCTGCCATAGCGATTATCTGATAAAGGTTAACTGCTGTATCTAAGTATCGCATATCAACGATATCAACAATGGCTCCATTTTCTCTTAAGAAAGAAATGACTTCTTCAATTTTCTTACTAATCTCTTCATCAACAATATCACTAATAAAGTATTTAGGCAAAGCTATTTTCATACCTTTAATATTTTCACCAATAAGTCTTGTAAAGTCTTCTTCATCTTTTTTAACACTAGTAAGGTCTTTTTCATCTTCACCTACTAAGATATTTAAAAGCAAAGCATTTTCATAAACAGTTCTAGTCATTGGTCCTATTTGATCAAGACTTGATGCAAAGGCAACTAATCCATAACGTGATACTCTTCCATATGTTGGTTTCATTCCCACTATTCCTGTATAACTTGACGGTTGTCTAATACTTCCACCTGTATCACTACCAAGGGCAAGAGGAACTAAGGAACCTGCAACTGCACTAGCACTTCCACCGGAACTACCACCACTAACACGTCTTTTATCGTGAGGGTTTAAAGGTGCCCCAAAGTAACTAGTCTCACTAGTAGAACCCATAGCAAACTCATCCATATTAGCTTTACCTATAATAAGCATATTTGCTTCTTTAAGTTTTTTTACAACAGTCGCATCATATATAGGTATAAAATTATCTAAGATATGTGAGGCACAAGTTGTTCTTAAGTCTTTAGTTACAATATTATCTTTAACAGCGATAGGAATACCAAAGAAGATATTATCAGGATCTACTTCTCCTAAGTCTTTCGCTTCTTCTCTTACTTTATCATTTATAGTAATAAAGGCATTTAAATCTTTATTTTCTTCTATTCTTTTTAATGCTTCTTCTACTAAATCAAGAGGAGTTATTTTTTTCTCTACTAATAACTCATGTATTTCTTTAATACTTAAATCTAAATATTTACTCATTAATCATCACCGGCACTTCTATAAAACTTCCATTCTTTTTAGGAGCATTTATTGTTGCTTCTTTTGCACTTAACATATCTCCTACAACATCTTCTCTTAATCTAGTATTATCATTAATTGGTGTATACATCATTTCATCATCAAAGTCTTTTACATCTTTTATCTTATCTATATCATCCATTAGTACTTTAAGCCCTCCTCTAAACTTCTCTATTTCTTCTTCAGTTAAAGAAATACGAGCTAGATGGGCAACATGTAGTACTT
>CASEDN010000128.1 GCA_949286645.1 uncultured bacterium | reverse complement strand
TATTAATTCTTCACAAGTTTCTTTAGGTATTCCTTTACTTTCAAGATAAAATATATTAGCATCATTTATCTTAGAAACAGTCGCTTCATGTTCAATGGTACTTGTATTATTAGAGACTATATTTGTATGTATAGTATCACTAATACTATCTTTATCTAGTATTAATGTGTCGCATTTTATCATAGAGTATGAATTAGTGGCATCTTCTTTAATCTTGACATCACCTCTATAAGTGGCATTCCCTCCACTTCTAGCGATACTTTTAGATATTATTTTACTTTTTGTATTCTTACCTAAATGAATCATTCTAGCGCCAGTATCTTGGATTTGATCATGTGATGCGACAGCGATACTTATACAGGTGCCAGTAGAATTATCTCCTTTTAGAATACAACATGGATACTTCATAGTAAGTTTACTTCCAATATTTCCATCAATCCATTCCATAGTACCATTTTCTTCTACTAAGGCTCTTTTAGTAACCAGGTTATAGACATTGGGAGCCCAGTTTTGAATTGTAGTATAACGACATTTACTATTCTTTCCTACATATATTTCTACAACGGCAGCATGAAGTGAAGAAGTAGCATAAGTAGGAGCGGTACAACCTTCTATATAATGAAGCTCACTATCATCATCTACTATGATTAGAGTTCTTTCGAATTGTCCCATTCCTTTACTATTGATTCTAAAATAACTTTGTAATGGTCTATTTAGTTTAGTATGAGGAGGTATATAGATAAAACTTCCACCTGAGAAAACAGAACTATTTAAGGCTGCATATAAATTATCAGTATTTTTAACTATCTTACCAAAATACTTTTTTACAAGATCAGGATATTCTTTAATTGCATTATCAATGGAAGTAAAGATTACTTTTTTGTCAGTAAGTTCTTTAAGCATATTATGATAGATTACTTCACTTTCATATTGAACACCCATACCATCCATATATTGTTCACTTTCAAGTACACCTAATTTATCTAATTCACTTTTAATTGGCTTTAGAACTTTATTCCAGTCATCTGTTAGTTCATCAGTTGCACTCTTATAATAGATAATATCATCAAAGTTAAGTTCAAATTTAGGTCCAAATGGTAAGTCTTTATTCATCCTTTCAAAATATTCATAAGATTTTATTCGATAATCTTTTACCCAAACTTCTTCTTTTTTATGAGTTGATATCTTTATTATATTATCTTTAGTTAGTCCTTTAATCTCCACTTGTTTCCTCCTTTAAAATCTTTTTAATTGTATCGACAGGAAGAAGAGCACAGTGTTTTCTATTAGGTTGCATATAGATAGTATCATAGGCCATAAGCTCACCTAATTTTTCTTCATCATAGTCTTTTTCATCTATTAAGTGTTCATAGTTTTCTATTAAATCTTTAACATCACTAACACTCTTTCCTATTATCTTTCTTAAGAAAATAGAGGTAGCAGATGTTGAGATAGCACATGCTTCTCCATCAAAATTAGCATCTACTACCTTGCCATCTTCTATTTTAAGTTCAATATCGATATTATCAATACAAGATTCATTATTAGTATTAGCTTTTCTATACCCTTCTTCATTTTTTAGTCCTTTATGATAAGGATTATTATAATTATCTAATATTACTTCTCTTTTTAGTTCTGCATCCATAATTATACCTCCTATAGTATTACTTTAAATAAATCATCAGACTTTTCTAATGCCTCAACAAGTTTATCTATTTCCTCTTTAGTATTATAAAAATATAAACTGATACGACAAGTATTTTTAATATTTATTTCATCTTTTAAGATTTTTGCACAGTGATTACCTGCTCTTACACAAATATTATAGTGATCTAAATAAATGGCAGTATCTTGACTAAATATTCCTTCTAGGTTGAAAGCTAGGATACCACTATCACTATTCTTATTATATAAAATTACTTTAGTATTACTTTCTAGTTTAGAAACAAGATATTTCTTTAATTCTTTTTCATGTTCATAAATTTTATCCATACCAATACTTTGTAAGTAATCAATAGCAGCGCCTAGTCCTATTACTTCGGCGATAGGAGGAGTTCCTGCTTCAAATCTTGTAGGAATGCTTTTATATTCTACTTCCCCTGTTACTTCAAAGTATTGATTCATTCCACCACCATATTCTATTGGTCTCATCTTTTCTAAATATTCTTCTTTAGCATAAAGTACCCCTACTCCTGTTGGTCCTAACATTTTATGACCTGAAAAAACTAAAAAGTCTATATCATCTTTAATAACATCTGTTTTCATATGGGGAACACTTTGGGCTCCGTCTATAACTAATATTATGTTATGTTTATGAGCGATTTTACTTATTAAATTAATATCTCTTACATCTCCTACGACATTAGTAATACTTGCAATAGAGATTACTTTAGTATTTTCATTTATCGTATTAGTTAATGCTTCTAGAGTTAGTTCATGATTATCATTTAGAGGAATATAACTTATCTTTATATTTTTTATTTTAGATAATTCTAACCAAGGTAAGATATTTGAGGCATGTTCACTTTTAGTAAGTAGGACTTCATCTCCTTCATTTAAATAATCTTTCATAAAACCAAAGACTATCTTATTAAGAGAGTCTGTCGCACCACTAGTAAAAACTACTTCTTTACTACTTTTAGCATTTATAAAGTCTTTTACTTTATCTCTAACCTTCTCATATTCTTCACTTGCTTTTAAAGATATTTTATAATCTCCTCTATGAATATTCGCTCCATAGTTATAGTAATAATCATTCATCGCTTCAACTACACATTTTGGTTTTATAGTAGTCGCTCCATTATCAAAATATATTATGTTATTGTTTAAAATAGGAAAATCTTCACGATTAATAATAATCACCTCCTCATTACTTTATCTAAAATATTATCAAGTACACTTTCATAATCAATTGGTAGTTCTACCACTTTCATAAAGCCATTTAATAAGAGATTAAAAGCTTCTTTTTTACTTATTCCCTTTGTTTCTAAATAGAATAATAACTTATTATCAAAAGGTCCTGTGTAAGCGGAATGATTGGCAATAGAATCAAATTCATCTATAAAAAGATTTGGTTTTATTAAACTTTTTCCCTCATCTAAATTAATTATTCTACTAGATTGATTACATACTGAACCTATCATACCTTTTTTAATATAACCATTAACACTAAACTTTAAATCTCCTTTACCATAACTAATTCCATGACATGTAACATTACTTGTTGTTTCTTTATTTTTATGATAAACATTTACTTCGTTAGTTATCTTTTTATCAGTAACAGTCATTTCATAAAAGTCTAGTTTAGCATTATTATAGATATTAATATTAACAGTAACACTTTCTGTAGTAATATTA
>CASEDN010000127.1 GCA_949286645.1 uncultured bacterium | reverse complement strand
GGATTATATTTAAGAAAATCTAAAGTAACAATAGATGAAAATCTTAATAAAGGAAAAATAATTTTACCAGAAGATATAGTTATCGTAACTAATGAAGAAAATCCTAAGATAATTAAAACAATAGGAAGAAACATGTTTTTCTTTAAGGATTATCTCTTAAAGGAATTAGAACAAAAGAATTTAACGTATAAGCATATTAAACACCTTGCCATAGCAAGAAATCAGCAAAAGATAACTGAACTAAAAGATTTATTACATAATCTTGAAAAAACTGGTAAAATCTACTATCAAAATAAAGCTTTTGAAAAATGGCCAAATAATCTATCTTTAACTAAATTAGAAACAGATGGTAATAATAAATTATATTTTGAGTTAGATGGCAAAAGATACTATAAAGAAGGAGAAGAACTTAATAATGCTCTAGATGGAGATATTATCGCTGTATCAAGAAGAGGCAAACATATTAGAAAAATTATTGAAAGAACAAAAGAAGAGTTAATATTAGAAGTTGTAGAAATTGATGGTGTAAAACAAATAGAACCAATACTTTTACCAGGTAAAGGAAAAATAAAAGTAAGAATAAGTTCTAACGATATGAAACGAATTAATATTGGTGATAGAATAAAAGCTAGAATAACTCTAGATGAAACTGATGGAGTCTATGAAGCAGATTATATAAGTACAATAGGAAATATAAAAGATAATGATATCGACATAATATCTATCGCTGCTAAACATGGCTTTAATATGGAGTTTAGTGAAGAAGCACTAAAAGAAGCAAGAAATATTCCTCAAACTGTAAATATAAATGACTACAAAGATAGATATGATTTCACTAATAGATTTAAAACATTTACTATTGATTGTGATAATACTAAAGATATGGATGATGCTGTTAGTATAATGAAAGATAAAAATGGTAATTATATTTTAGCAGTACATATCGCCGATGTAGCTCATTATGTTAAAAGAGGTAGTGCTCTTGATAAAGATGCTTATGAAAGAGGTCTTTCTGCATATCCTGTAAACTCAGTAATACCAATGTTACCTGAAGAATTATCAAACGGTATCTGCTCACTAAATCCGAATGAAGAAAGACTAACTAAAACATATATAATGGAAATATCAAAAACTGGTGAATTACTAAACTATAAAATTGTTAACTCAATCATCAAATCCCAAATGAAAATGTCATATTCTAAAGTTAACAAACTATTAGATGAAGGAATTATTGATGAAGAATATTCACCATTTATAAAAGATTTAGTTTTAATGAAAGAATTATCAGATATTTTAACTGAAAAAAGAAAAAGCGAAGGCATGTTAACCTTCTTAGAAAATGAAAATAATTTTATTGAAGATAAAGATGGTAACATTACAAGCATTGAAGCAAAGAATAATGGTACTGCTGGCAAAATTATTGAAAATTTCATGATAATGTATAATTACTGTGAATCTTCGTATTTAAACTTTATAATAGGTACATCTATTAATAGAGTTCATGACTCACCAGATCAAGACAAGTTAATAGATGCTTTTGACAAAATTCATAGTCTTGGCTACAATTTACCAAAAATAGGTTCTATGACTACAGCACAATATATTCAAACAATATTAAACACATATCAAAATACAAATGATTATCCTATTATTTCAGATATTATTCTAAAAGCTTTACCAAGAGCCCATTACTCTACTTATCCAACAGGACACTTTGGATTGGGATTAGACTACTATACTCACTCTACTTCACCAATTAGAAGATATCCTGACCTAAAAGCTCAACAAATAATAGATTCTTATCAGCATAGTAAAAAATATGAAATAGAAGATGATAACACGCTAGAAGCAATATGTGAACACTGTTCTATGAAAGAACAAGAAGCAGAAGCTTTAGAACGAGAAGTAGAATTAGTAAAGATGTTAAAGTATGTAGAAAGACATAAAGATAAAAATTATTATGGTATTATAACCGATATAGACAATGAAAAAGCATATTTAAAAACTATGACAAACATACCTGGCTATATTGAATACCAAGATTTAGAAGATATAAAATTTATTAAGTCTAGAAGATATTTAAAAGATGAAAAAGATAACGTTGTCTTAAAAATAGGAGATTTAGTTAAAGTAGTAACTCATGATACAAATCACAAAGAATTATTAGTAAACTTTGATTTTATTAAAAACATAACTCTAGAACAACAAAATAAAAAAGGAGCTACTGCTCTTAGAAAAAGTTATGTAAAAAAACTATATTAAAAACAGTGAGTTTTTCACTGTTTTTTTAACCATTCAAATCCATAAATTCTTGATTTAAAGTTTGATATTTATTAGATATTTTATTAGCATCACACCTCTCTAATACATACCATCCCTTACGAAACATAAGTTCATAAACTTCTCTTTGTAATGAAGAATAAGTATTAAACACCTCTTTATATTCACTATATAATGTTTCATTAGATACTTCTGTTAATACAACAGCATAATCTTTAACTAACTGTTTTAAAGTACTAAGTAATGAAGAAATATAGTCTTTATCATTTAAAGAGATACCAGTAGGTACTTCTACTTTAGGGTTACTTATCTGATTATTATTCATTGTTACCTCCTTCATTTAAGATATTTAATATTTTACTAATATTACCCTGAAATACATTGCTAGCTTTACTAAGCATATCTTTAATTTCACTATCATTTACACTATTAATAGCATTACTACTACTCTTATAAGCACCATAATTCCAATTAAACATATCGCTTAGATAATCTAAATCTTTACAACTAATCATATTAGGTACTGCATTAAAATTATTTTCCATATTTTTTCCTCCCAACATTAATATGAGTAAAAAAGAAAAAACTATACATTAAGTATAATTTTTAATCTTTAAGAGTCTTTAATCTATGTTTAATCTCTAAGATTAAATCCATTGGTGCATTATCCATTTTATTTAAAACCAGTAAAGCATCTTGCAACTTAGTCTTAACAGGCACATTATCTTTAATATTTTCTACTTCTTCGTCTAAGTTAAAGTTATTACTAGGATTTTGATCCATATAGTCTTTAATATATTGTTTTATATCTGCTAAAACATACTCTTTTAACTTATAAGAGTCCATCTCCATAACTCCAAAATAACCACTAATCATATATCTATAAACATCTTCTATTGTCATAACATCCCTCTAATCATTTACTTCAATTCTATTCAACAATTTATCAATAATTTTATCTACTTCTTCATCTTTACCTTTAAGACTAATTAAAAGTTTATTAGTATTAGATGACTGAGGTAACATATACCCTGCTTCTCTAAATAAATCTTCTACTATAACTTTATTAGAATGAATCAAAGCTTTATATAAACGTTTTTCATCATCATCACTTGATTTACTCATAAGATCTTTTAAAATCTTAATCTGTTCTATCTTACTATCTGCAAGTTTAAATAACTCTCTAATTACTTGTTTATCTTTTTCTTTTTGTTTTGGATAAACTCTAGGTAACATACTAATCGCTTTTGATGGACAAGATGCAGCACAGGCTCCACAACCAATACATTTATCAAAGTCTATCTGTCCTGTTTCATTATTAGTCGCTCCAGTAGGACATACAAAAAGACATAAACAATCTTTAGTACATATTTTTAAATCTCTATAAGCATATCTTTCACTTTTCTCTTTCATACTAGCTTAACACACCTCCAATATCTTAAGACTAGGAACACGACAAACAGGACAAACTTTAGGAGGATTATCTCCTATATAAACAAAACCACAGATATCGCAAACCCATATTTTCGTATTTTTAATATAATCTATTCCCTTTTCTTTATAAGTATCCATTACTACTTTCATAATATTAGTACTCTTACTAGCCCAATTAACAACTCT
Organism: uncultured bacterium; assembly: GCA_949286645.1. Classification (GTDB taxonomy): domain Bacteria; phylum Bacillota_I; class Bacilli_A; order RF39; family UBA660; genus Onthousia. The sequence continues at coordinate 6,771 of CASEDN010000127.1, read as the reverse complement.
TTTAGCACCTCTATCATCACATTTAGTAAACACATCCATTGCCCTACTAAAGCTATTAATATCACTATTTACCATATCTATAACATCATCTAAACTACCAGATTTATTATCTTCTAAAGACTCATAATGTTTAGATAATTCTCTAAATAAATTGCTTTCTTCATCTAAATATTGTTTTTCTGAAGACTTTACCAAATTAGAACAAATTAAAGATATCTCATAATTAGACAACTCTCTTAAATCATCAGCCACATCTTCTATAATAGAACTGTTAGACTCAAATTTCTCCTCATCTTTTTCTTCTTTAACTTCTAGAAATAAACTCTTAGGCGCTCCACAGGCTGGACATTTCCAATCATCTGGTAAATCTTCAAACTTTACCTTCTCTTTCTCATCATCATAAATATAACCACAAATAGTACAACGATATTTTTTCATACATACCTCCATAAATAAATCATATCAAACAAAGAAAAATAAATCTACCATATTTGACTATTCATAAATGAAAAAATCTAATTAGTAAATCAAACTATTAAATATCATTCGTTTATGCAATCTAAAAATGCGCAATATTTTAAAAAAATTGTGCATTTTTGTCGAAAATATCTAGTATTTTGCACAATGATTGTGCATTTTTACATTTTCAACATAAAGAAGCTACACTTTATTATTAATTATTATCTTTTCTAATTTTTTATAAACTATATCTACTTGTTTACTCTCTCCTTCAATAGCAACTACTTTCATTCTAGGAGCAGTGTATTCTTCATTTATATTTTTTCACCACTAAAACTTATCACATAAATTACAAACTAAAATATATTTAGTATCTATTTAAATTTAAGTATATTAAAACCCTTATACAATAAGGGGTTATTACTAATTGGTGGAGATGAGGAGATTCGAACTCCTGTCCAAAAATAAAGCTACATAAACTTCTACAAGTTTAGATGATTAAGAAATTTCAAACTATTTTCTAGTAACCATCAACTAATAAAATAGCCCTAGTCTAAAAGATTCTATCATAGTCTAGACAAACTATAACTATATCCTGCTAAAATAAACCATCTTAACTTAACACAGGAAATTAAGAGAAGACAGTGCATTTACCTATACTAGGCGAAAGCTAACTCAGTGTTTCTATTAAATAAGTTAGCAAATGCTGTTTTAATACTGTTTCCAGTTATATTTAATTTAGTTTGTAACGTAAACAACTCGACTTGCAATTTATGCTCTATTATTCCTGTCGAAACCAAAGCATCCCCAAATACACCTAGATTATATCACAGAAGTATCAAAAAAGCAAACACCAATAATTACCAAACTATTTATATTTATTAATCTTAGCAGCCTCTCTTTTTAAATCTCTTTCCTTAATACTTTCTCTTTTATCATAGTTTTTCTTACCCTTACAAAGTCCAAGTTCTATCTTTGCTTTCCCTCTTACAAAGTATAGTTTTAAAGGTATAAGAGTATAACCTTCTAATTTTAGTTTATTGTCTAATTTTTTAATCTCATTCTTATGAAGTAATAACTTCCTACTACGAGTCTCTTCATGATTAAAGATATTACCTTCTTTATAATGGTCTATAAACATATTAACAAGATAAACTTCGCTATTTCTTATAATAGCATAACTATCTTTAATAGAAGCTTGTCCAAGCCTTATAGATTTAATCTCTGTTCCTTTTAAAACAATACCTACCTCATAAGTATCTTCTATAAAATAATCATATCGAGCCTTTCTATTAATAATCTCCATTCCAATCACTCCAACAATTATTATAACTTCTTAACAATTTCAAAATCAATAGTTTTCGCTTCCTTAGAAGCAGCCACTACTCTAATTAATACTCTCTCCCCAATAGTATATTTAATATGACTCTTCTCACCTACTAAAGTCATTCTCTCTTCATCAAAAACAAAGTAATCATCCATAAGTCTAACAGGAACTAAACCTTCTACTAAATTATCAAGTTCTACAAACATACCAAAGCTCATTACTGATGATATTGTTCCTTCAAACTCTTCTCCAATATGACTTTCCATATATTCAGCCATCTTCATATCTTCAACTTCTCTTTCACAGTCAACTGATGCCCTCTCCATTGCTGAAGAATGATCAGCTACAAACACCAATTTTTCTTCGTAATGATGAATAGTATGACTACTTAAATCATGATTAAATAGGTAAGTTCTTAAAAGTCTATGTACAGTAGTATCAGGATAACGTCTTATAGGAGAAGTAAAATGGGTATAACATGAACTACCTAAACCAAAGTGTCCCACATTAGTAGGAGAATATATCGCTTTCTGCATACATCTAAGTAATAATGATGTAAGTATAGGTCCTTCTTTCTTATCATGAACAAACTTAAGTAGTTTTTGAACAGCCACACTCTTATTACCCTTTAAGTCACCAGTTACTTGATAACCTAAATTACTAACAAAACTTAAGAAATCTCTAATTTTATCTTCCTTAGGACTTTCATGAATACGATAGATAAATGGTAAATCCATATTATATATATGAGATGCCACACATTCATTAGCAGCGATCATAAAGTCTTCTATTAATTTTTCACCAGTACCTCTTTCTCTCTTAGTTATTTCATAAGGCACACAATTTTCATCTACAAGTATCTTCGCTTCATCAACATCAAAATCTAAATAACCTCTTCTTATTTTCATTTTTCTAAGAATAGTTGCAAACTCACTCATAGTCTTTAATTCATCAACAAACTCTTCATACCCTTCTGGTACAATATTTTTCTCTAAGATACTATTAACATTTTTATAAGTCATCTGCTTTCTAGATCTAATCACACTAGGAAAAATGTCATAATCTAACATCTTACCCTCACTATCATATTTCATTACACAACTAATAGCAAGTCTATCTACTCCTGGATTTAAAGAGCATATACCATTAGATAACTCATGAGGTAACATTGGAATAACTCTATCAACAAGATAAACTGATGTACCTCTATCCATTGCCTCTTTATCTAAAGGACTACCTTCCGTAACATAATAAGAAACATCAGCGATATGAACACCAAGAGTATAAGTATCACCACTCTTTTCAATAGATATCGCATCATCTATATCTTTAGTATCATCACCATCTATTGTAAAGATAACTTCATCACGTAAATCACGTCTACCTTTTAAGTCCTCTTCTCTTACCTCCATAGGTAATGATTTAACTTCTTCTTCCACATCTTCTGGGAAACTAGTATTAATATCATATTTGTATACTATTGATAAAATATCAACACCAGGATCATTTTTATGTCCAATTATTTTAACTACTTTACCTTCTGCTTTTCTATTACTAATTCTCTTAACAATCTCCACAACTACTTTATGTCCATCTACAGCATTAAGACTATTCTCTTTAGCAACTACAACCTCTAAATTAACTTTATCTTCATCTAAAGTAACATAACCAATATTATTCTTAAAGTTAATCTCTCCTACATAAGTATTACTTTCATGTTTTAAGACTTTAATGATTCTTCCTTCTACTCTATCAAGCCCTTTTTGACTAACTTGCTCAACTATTACCAAGTCCCCATGCAAAGCCCCATTTATATTTTCTTTAGGAATATAAATATCTACATCAGAATCATCCACATCTACAAAGCCAAAGCCTTTTTTATTAGAATGAAGAACACCCTTAAGTAGATGACTATCTTCAAATAACATATATTTATCTTTATTAGTATGATAAACTAATGTTTCAAGTTCAAGTTCTTTAAGTACTTTTAATAATTCTTCTAAATTATCACTACCTAATTTTTCTTCAATCGCAAAAACACTAAGACTTTTACCTGCTTCTTCTAATATTTTTAATATATCTTCTCTCATTACAATCACCCTCGATTCTTAATACCATTGTACTCTATATTTAACACAATGTAAAAGAAAAAAGACAATCTTTCATGTCTTTTACATAAACGAATATACTAAACAGATAATAAAGAAAGCTGCTCCTAATACCATTGTTATTCTAGTAATAACTAACTCACTACCTCTTTCTTTTCTATTTTTAAATAAATCAGTAGAGTTACCTGAAAGAATTTGCGCAGCACTTTCAGCTTTACCACTTTGTAATAGTACAATTATTATTAATAGTATTGATATAATTAATAAAGCTATTTGCATGTATAACACCTCCATATATCGATTTAAAACAAAATTATTATAGCATATTTAATTAAGAAATACTAGTCAAAATAACATTGTAAACTTCATCATTTCTTATAAACAAACTTAATTCTAAATTATCATCATAATATTTAATATAATAATCTTCGCTATTATATTCACTTTTTTCTAATAATCCATTACCTAATTTATCTCTAAAATCTGAAATAGTTTCTAACTTATAACCATCATACTCAATATTTACATCTGCTATACTTATACTATATGTAGAATCAGAAGTAAAAAAACCTAAATAGAAAATATTATCATTACTATCTGCATTTATAAATATATTATTATATTCATATTTATAATCTATTGTATCTAATACCAAATTTTTCATATTTTCTTCCAATTTATCACCAATTTTTAATCCATTAAAACTTATATCAACTAAAGAAATATCTTCTACTATATTATTCTCACTATTACTATCAGCACTCTTATTATCCCAATTTAAAAACATAAATAAAACTATACCCACAATAATAATAATAAAAATAACACATATTACAGCAATAACCTTTTTATTTTTCACACAAATCACCTCTATTAACAATATAATATCTCACAAATATAATTAGATCAACTATTTTTCAATAATTATCCATACTCACCAGTTTTAGATATAATATTATAACCATGTTCTAATCTAAACTTTTTTCTATCTTCAGCTCTCATAATAAGTAATTCATCTGCAATATCCATATGTAATATACCATTTAAATGATCATACTCATGAGATAAAACTGTCGCTTCAAAACCTTCAAATATTTCAGTATCTTTATTACCATCAATATCAAAATATTCTAAAGTAATTTTATATGGTCTTCTAACATGTCCAAAATTATCTAAACAACTAGCACAGCTTTCCCAATAATCAGTTAATCCTTCTCTTGAAATTATAACAGGGTTTATTAGAACTCTCGCTTCATTATAATTTTTCTCATCATCACTAATACTATCATCTTGAATTTTATTTACTATATCTAAATTAGTATTTTTTAAATAGGTTATTCTTTTAGGAATACCCGACTGTACTGCCGCCATAGCAAGTACTTCTTCTTCTTTACAATATTTATCTAAAATAGAAATATCTTTCTTTAAAGATTTATCATTAAAATCTACAGGAAGAGAAACTTGTCTTAAATATTCTTCATTATCTTCAATTGTAAATACTTTAATATCGCACATAAAAAGTCCTCCATATAATAGAAAGAGCCTATCTACTAAGCTCTTCTTCTATTCTCATTAATTGATTATATTTACAAATTCTATCTGTTCTTGACATAGAACCAGTCTTGATTTGACCTAAATCAAGTCCAACAGCTAAATCTGCTATTGTTGTATCTTCAGTCTCTCCACTTCTATGAGAAATAACTGTTTTATAATTATGTGCTTTAGCAAGTTCTATAGTCTCAAGTGTTTCAGTAATAGTACCAATTTGATTTACTTTTAATAATATTGCATTACCGGCTTTATTATCAATACCTTTTTGTAAGCATTCTTTATTAGTAACAAATAAATCATCACCGACAAGTTGAATCCTATCTCCAAGTAGCTCTGTTACTTTACTAAATCCTTCCCAGTCATTCTCATCAACTGGATCCTCAATAGAAATAATTGGATAAGTATTAACTAAATCTTCATAATATTTAATTAACTCATCAGTACTAAGCACTTTACCTTCTCCAACAAGATTATATTTACCATCACTATAGAACTCTGAAGCTGCAACATCAATAGCATAACAAACATCTTTTCCTGGCTCATACCCAGCACGTTTAACAGCTTCAGTAATTAACTCAAATCCTTCTTTATTAGTCTTAAGATTAGGAGCAAAACCACCTTCATCTCCAACACTAGTAGCATAGCCCTTTTCGTTTAAAACATTTTTAAGACTATGGAATACTTCAGCACCAACTCTAACTCTTTCATGAATAGTATCTCTTTGAGGAATAATCATATACTCTTGAAAATCTAATGAGTTATCAGCATGAGCTCCTCCATTTATTATATTCATCATAGGAACAGGTAAAGTTTTACCATCTCCAACATACTCGTATAATTCTTTTCCATTAGCTTTCGCAGCAGCCTTTAAACAAGCCATAGAAACACCAAGTATAGCATTAGCACCTAATTTACTCTTAGTCTTAGTACCATCTAACTCTAACATTTTATAATCTATTTCTTTTTGTTTAGTAACATCTATTCCAATTAGATTATCACGTAAAATAGTATTAACATTATTAACAGCATTCAATACTCCTTTACCATTAAATCTACTCTTATCTCCATCTCTCATTTCTAAGGCTTCCCTTTCTCCTGTAGAAGCTCCACTAGGTACAGCAGCCCTACCCATAACACCATTATCAAGTATTACATCTACTTCAACAGTAGGATTACCTCTTGAATCTAGTATTTCTCTTCCTATAATATTTTTTATATTCATAAAACCATCCTCCTCTAAACATCAATATTATATCACTATTTTACTATTTACTACACAATTTTTACTAAAAAAATGTGAAACATTATTTATTATTTCTTTACATT
>CASEDN010000126.1 GCA_949286645.1 uncultured bacterium | reverse complement strand
TTAAGAGATGCTTTCTTTACTTTAATAGGAGGTGTTTCTAATGAGTAATTTAGGTAATATTTTAAAGAAAGAATTAAGAGAGATGTTTCGTGATAAGAAATCTCTTATGATGATGTTAATTATTCCTATTTTAATACCTGCATTAATAATAGGTATGTCTGCTTTATTTGAAGCACAAACTAATAAGCCTATAACTGATTATAATAAAATAGGTTTTGATTATGAATTAAGTGATATGGAAAAAGATATTGCAGATAACTTAGATATAGAAGTCATTAGTGGTACAACTGATGAATTAAAAAATAAATATAGTGATGGAAGTATAGATTTATATATTACAAAAGATGGTAGTACTTATACTATAAATGGTGAAGATAATGAGACTACTAGTTATGCTACTTCTTTAATGGATACTTATTTTGCTACTTATAAAGAAGCATTACAAACAAATTATTTGGCTAGTAATAATATAAATCCTAGTGATGTTACATCTATTATTACTGTTAATAAAGATATCAAAGAAACAGAAAACTTTTATGGTAATTATATTGTAAATTATGGCTTTCTCTTTATAATTATGGCTATTACTATATCTGCTACTTATCCTGCTACTGATACAACAGCAGGGGAAAAAGAAAGAGGAACACTGGAAACATTACTTACTTTTCCAATTAAAAGTAGAGATATAATAGTTGGTAAGTTCTTAAGTGTCTCTTTATCATCAATTATTACAGGTATTGTTAGTTTAATATTAATGTTAATCTCATTAGTGTATGCTAATGGTGCTTTTGAAATATATAAAGATACTAACTTAATGTTATCTACTAGTAGTTTAATCTTTTCAATATTAGTAATTATTGCATACTCTCTACTAGTTAGTGGCCTTTGTATTGCTATTGCCAGTAAATCTAAAACCTTTAAAGAAGCTCAAAGTGCTTTAACACCATTAACCTTTATATGTTTTTTCCCAGGTATGATTGCTTTCATGGCTGGAGTTAGTTCATCACCACTTTTATCATTAGTACCTTTCTTAAACTTTACACTGTTATTTCAAGATATAGTTGTAGGTAATATAGATATTGTTAATATTTTATTAATGAGTCTATCAACAATTGTCATTATTACATTAGTCTTAGTAGTAATAATTAAACAATATAAGAGCGAAAAAGTATTATTTTAGACCAGTTATCGACCAATTTTGAGTGCTAGTATGCTAAAAGTGGTCGATAACTTGATTTTTTGAGTTAAAATAGGGCTTTTAAGAGTTCTATTTTTCTTGTTATAATTTTAATAGAAAGAAAGTGATTATATTGAAAATATATATTATAGGACCACCTGCTTCAGGTAAAACAACTCTAAGTAAAGTATTAAGCAAAAAATATAATATAGAAAGATATGAACTTGATAAATTAGTTTTTGATGATGATAATAATCATATTCGAAGAGATGATGAAACTATTATGAAAATGTTTAATGATATTTTATCTAAAGACTCTTTTATAATAGAAGATGTAGGAAGAAGTAAATTTATTGAAGGTTTAGAAAACTGTGATAAGATATATTATATAAACCTAAAGAAAAGAGATATTTATAAAAGAGTTATAAGACGATGGATTAATCAAAGAAAAGGTAAGGAAGAGTATAATTATCCGCCAACATTAGCACAGTTAATAGATATGTTTAGAGTTGTTAATAGTTATTACAATAAAGAAAAGCAGAAGTTAGATTATATAAATAAATTTAAAGAAAAAGTTGTTTATTTAGATAAGGATAAATTAAATGAGTTAGAAAATAGATAAGGAGTGGAAGTTATGTCATTTATAAAAGCGAAAGAACATTTAGAAAAATATGGATTAGATAGTAATATAAAAGAATTTGATACATCATCTGCAACGGTGAAGGAAGCAGCGATTGCTTTAAACTGTAAAGAAGCTGAGATTGCTAAGACTTTATCATTTTTAGTAAGTGATAAGCCTATATTAATAGTAACAGCAGGTAATAGAAAGATAGATAATGCTAAATATAAAAGTAAATTCAATGAGAAAGCAAAAATGATTAAAGCTGATGAGGTAGAACCACTTATTGGTCATAAAGTAGGAGGAGTTTGTCCCTTTGGAATAAATAATGATGTTGATGTTTATTTAGATATTTCTTTAAAAGATTTTGATATAGTCTATCCTGCTTGTGGTAGTAGTAATAGTGCTATAAAACTTACTATTAAAGAGTTTGAGGAAGCATCTAATTATAAAGAGTGGATAGATGTTTGTAAAATAATAGAATGAGTGTATGGTCATGAAAAAATAGTAGTGTTTTTAACTACTATTTTTACTCTCCAAACATTTCAAAGATTTCACTCATAAATGATTCTCTTTTTTGCTTTCTAGGTTTTTCTTCATAATGTTTTGATTCTTTGTGAGAACTTTCTTTAACTTCTTTATTTATATAAGCAGCTTCTTTTTCCATAATCTTTTCAAGTTCTCCACGGTCTAACCAGATACCACGGCACTCTGGACAATAATCTATTTCTACACCTTTCTTTTCACTCATTAGTAGAGTAACATCTTTACAAACTGGACATTTCATAAACATCTTCCTTTCTTTTTGTTTTATTATAACATTATGTTAAAATGCTAGTAAATAGTAAAGTTATACTATATAATTAATTTAGGTGATAAAATGTTTAAAGTAGAAGAGAATAGAACAATATATTTAGATGAAAAAGGTAATATTTTAGGAGAAGTAGATTATCCTTATATATCTTCTAATGTTGTAGATGTTAATCATACTTATGTTGATATAAGCTTAAGAGGGAAAGGTATTGCAAGTCTTCTTTTAACTCATGCTTTTAATTATTTTAAAGAAAATAATATTAAAGTAAAATGTAGTTGTTCTTATGCAATTAAGTGGATTAATAATCATAAAGAATATTCTGATTTAGTTATCGATTTAGTTAATGTTTCATAATTAGCCCATAGTTTTCCCATATTATTCCTTTATACTTAAATTAGGAAAGGAGGAGATTATATCGTAAATATTAAAGTAATTGGGGCTAATTGTAGTAATGGTATGAAAATATTAAAAAACTTATCTAAAGTAGAACGTGAACTTGATACAGAGTTTAATATTGAGAAAATAGATTCTACTTACAAGAAGAAGTATAACATAAATGTCATTCCGGCTCTTATGATAGAAGATAAAGTTGTCTCTACTGGTAATGTTTTAACTGATAGAGAAATAAAAAATTATGTAAAAGAGCTTGTATAAATGAAAAGGACTCTAAAAAATATAGAGTCCTTTTGCTTATAAATTTTATCTACTAGCAGAACATTTAGTATAACTAGTATTGTTTTCTATCACTTCAGGTGTAGTAGCTTTAGTAAGTTCTTGTTCATATAAAACACCCATATTTTCACTAGTAATACTATGTTCTTTGATATAATTAGAATCAGATATCTTTTTCATGAAATTAATTATTCCATTTTTTTTCTTTTTTAGATCATTATCTTCTACTTGTGTTAATGGCATAACAGTAGAAGTGTATAAACTCCAAGCAAAACTAGAAGCATCTTGTATTCTTAAAACTCCACTATCTAAAGCTTCATTAAAGTATTGTTGATATTCATCCCAATTTCTAAAAAAATGTTGATACATAATTAAACTTCTATTGCTAGCAAAAAGATTTTGTTTTATCAACATATCATTGGCATTCTTTTCTTTATTACTCATAAGAAAGATTTAATGAAGATAGCAGATGAGTTAATTGTAATTGATAAAGGAAAAGTTGTAGGGAAAGGTAAGCATAGAAAGTTATTAGAAGAAAATAGATATTATAAGAGATTATTTAAACAAAAAGGTTGATAAAACATTATAATTATTTTATTATTAATATGGTGATATTATGTCAGATATTTCTTTAGGAAAAGTATATTTTATAAAAAATGGAAAGACTTTAATAGAAGAGGCAACTGTATCAAAAGAGAACTTAGCTAGACAAAAAGTTCCTGTACTTAGTCGTAGAGCAACTTTATATAATGATAGGGAATTATTTACTAATGAAAAAAGCTTAACTGATATTTATAAACAGTTTATAGATGATAACTATACTATAATAAGAGCTTTACATCCAGGAATAAGTGATATGGGAAAAATAAATATTTTGCCTGAACATGATATTAGTATTTATATTCCCTATAAACCTAATCTAAAAGATATTGATAATGTAAAAGAGGTTTTAGATACATACAAAGAAGAAAAAGAAATTGCTTTTAAAATTTATAATGATTGTAAAAGCGATTATGATTTGTATGATTATGGCTATAATTACTCAGATAATCAAAGAAGTGTTAGTGGCATTTGTGAATATTTTTATAAAGAAAAACTATCGATGTTAAATCCTTATGAAAAAGAAATGTTCAATAAATACCGAAATTTTGATTTAAATGGTTTAGTTTTGGAAGACTATTATAAATATGTATTAAATAATAGAAATACTGCTGTGATCATAATAACCCCTGCTGAGATTATTAAAAAGACAGTTATAAAAAGTTTTCATAAGCGCGAAATATTAGCTTCTTTAAGGGACTTTTATCAAATAGACCCGAATTTAAGTTATAATGAGTTAGCAAGTGATTATAACTTGATTGTTGGCTTTATTACCAAAGGTGTTATAGGTGTTTATGTAGATGTTAATATTAATGAATTTCAACAAGAGGCATTAAAATCATTTGTAGATGATGTTAATGAAGTTAAGCAGATTAAAGAAAGTTTAATAGCTAATGTAAATGTTGTTAGAGATGGTAAGATAATTTATGAAGGCGAGTTAGCAGATATTATTTCTTATTTAGAGGAAAATAAAAAAAGACAGTTGTAAATTTCCTAATAATAGCTTATAATACACTTAAATGCGATTGATATTCAAGGAGTACATATAAAGTATTAATAGAGAGTTAATGGTTGGTGGAAATTAACAATATGATATATGGAAGGTAGTGAATAGAGCAGGGTTTCTGAAATAGTAGTAAGTTACCACGGTATGAGTCCGTTATCAATAATAAGATAGTTTAATAACTATAAATTAAGGTGGTACAGTGTAGGTTATCTATGCCCTTAAGTTATAGTTATTTTTTATTTTAAGGAGGTGTTATTATTAAGAATAGATTATATATTATACCAAATGAATATATTATAGATGATGGTGTTTTCTTTAGAATATTAAAAAATGGAGAGAAACATTTAAAATATATAAAGGAATTTGTAGATGCTTATAATCTTCCATATTCATTCAGTGATGATGATAGTAATGTAGCACCGACTAGGCTTGCTAAAGATGGACATTTAGTTGTTAAAACCAGTTGGGATTTTATGGATATAGCAGTATTTTATGTACCTTGGTTAATATCAGATAATCAGAAAAAATGGTTTGATACTAATTTAGATAGCTTTAAGAATTATGAATATCTTGGTTTTAATAATTATAGTTTAGAAGATGGCTATCTTAAAAGAAAATATATTGAAAACTTTGATGAAGAGTTAATACAAATAGAGAAGGGATATTTAAATTTTAGAAAAAGATTTGAAGTAGAAGGACGAGTCATTATTGTTCCAGATGAAGAGCAAATAAAAGATGCTTTGTTTGATGACATTATTGTTGGTAATGAAAATCATGTTGATAGGTATCAAGATTTTTCTGATAAATATCATTTAGGTTATAATTTTAGTGAAAACGATTCTTATATTGCACCTCTTACAATGGCTAGTCTTGGACATTTTTGTTATAATACTGCTGAATCAATTAGTAATATATTGATGTATATACCAGAAGTTGTTACTAAAAGACAATATGATTATTTTGTTAATAATAAAGAAATGATTTTAAAATATATAGATAAGAAGGCAACTGTTGTGAAAAATAGAGATGGTAATTTTATTGCAGAAGAACTTGATGATTTTGATTTAATAGAAAAAGAAGTTAATAAAAGATATGAAGATTATAAGAAGAAAAGTGAGGAGAAAGGTCATGTTAGATAAGAAATATAATCATAAAGAAGTAGAGAAAGATAAGTATAATGAATGGGTAAATAAAGGTTATTTTAAAGGAGATAAAGATAAGAGTAGAGAACCATTTTGTATAGTTATACCACCACCTAATGTTACTGGTAAATTACATTTAGGTCATGCTTGGAATACAACACTTCAAGATATTATTATTAGATATAAGAGAATGTGCGGATTTGATGCTTTATGGGTTCCAGGAATGGATCATGCTGGTATTGCAACACAGGCGAAAGTTGATAAAAGACTTAGAGAAATGGGAATTAATCCTCGTGGTATAACTCGTGATGAATGGTTAGAACATGCTTGGAGTTGGAAAGATGAATATGCTACTACTATTCACGAACAATGGGCAAAACTTGGTCTTAGTCTTGATTATACTAAAGAAAGATTTACTTTAGATGAAGGACTTAGTAAAGCGGTTAGATATGTTTTTGTTAAACTTTATGAGAAAGGCTTGATTTATCGAGGAGAGAGAATTATTAACTGGGATCCAGTACAAATGACTGCTTTATCTAATGAAGAGGTTATCTATAAAGAAGATAAGGGAGCATTTTATCATATTAAATATTATATAACTGGTACTGATGAATATTTAGATGTTGCAACTACTCGTCCAGAGACTTTATTTGGTGATACTGCAGTTGCAGTTAATCCCTCTGACGATAGATATAAACATTTAATTGGTAAAACAGTAATTCTTCCTATTGTTAATAAAGAAATACCTATTGTAGGGGATTATCATGCTGATCCAGAGTTTGGAACTGGTGTTGTTAAGATAACTCCTGCTCATGATCCTAATGACTATGAAGTAGGAATGAGACATAACCTACCTCGTGTTGTTGTTATGAATCTTGATGCTACTATGAATGAGAATGCTCCTGGTTATGAGGGGATGAGTCGCGAAGAGTGTCGTGAAAAATTAGTAGAAGATTTAAAGAAACAAGATTTATTAATTAGTATTGAAGAAATGACCCATAATGTAGGACATAGTGAGAGAAGTGATGCTGTAGTTGAACCTACTTTATCTAAACAATGGTTTGTTAAGATGAGACCTCTTGCAGATAGAGTGCTTGGTAATCAAAAGAATAAAGATACTAAAGTAAACTTTGTTCCAGAACGTTATGAAAAAACTATGAATCATTGGATGGAAATTACATATGACTGGTGTATTTCTAGACAACTATGGTGGGGACATAGAATACCTGCTTGGTATAAAGGTGACGAAGTTTATGTTGGAATGGATGCGCCAGATGGTGATGGATGGGTTCAAGATGAAGATGTACTAGATACTTGGTTTTCATCTGCATTATGGCCATTTTCAACACTAGGATGGCCAGAAGAGACTGATTTATTTAAAAGATATTATCCTAATAATGTCTTAGTAACTGGTTATGATATTATTCCATTCTGGGTTAATCGTATGACTTTCCAAGGTTTAGAATTTACTGGTAAAAGACCATTTAAAGATTGTCTTATCCATGGACTAATTCGTGATAAAGAAGGACGTAAGATGAGTAAGTCTTTAGGTAATGGAGTAGATCCTATGGATGTTATAGATGGGTATGGTGCCGATAGTTTGAGATTTTTCTTAACTACTAATACGGCGCCTGGAACAGATTTAAGATATGATGAAGAGAAAGTTAAATCTACTTGGAATTTTATTAATAAATTATGGAATGCATCTCGTTATGTTTTAATGAATCTTGAAGGTATGAAGACATCAGGATATGATTATCAAAATTTAAGTAAAGCTGATAAATGGATTTTAACTTTAAAAAATAATCTAATTAAAGATGTTACTAAAAACATGGATAGCTATGACTTTCATAATGTTGGTAATATGTTATATAAATTTATTTGGGAAGACTTTTGTGATAACTATATTGAATTAAGTAAAGTTGCTATGAATGATACAACTAAAGCTGTATTACTTGATGTTTTAACCACAATTCTTAAATTGCTTCATCCATTTATGCCTTATGTAACAGAAGAAATCTATTCTATGTTACCATTTAAAGATAGTGAGTCTATTGTAATTAGTACTTATCCTAAATACGATAGTGAGACTGTGTTTAATGAGGAAATGGAAGAAATATCTAAAGTTATAGTTGATTTAAGAGAGATAAGAAATTTAAAAGCTACTAATAACATAAAAAAAGATGATTTAGTAATGTTTAGTACCAATAGTGATTTAGAATACATTTATAAATCACAGTTAAAGATTACTGATGATATTGTTGTTAAAGAAGCTTTAAATGATTATCAATCTATTAATTATAAATCTAGTTTAATTGATATTACTTACTTCTTTAAAAATGAAGTTAATAAAGAAGAGTTAGAAGAGAATATTAAGAAATTAAAAGACTCTATCGAAAGACGTAAGAAGTTACTTAGTAATGAAAACTATGTTAATAAGGCTCCTAAAAATATAGTTGACCTTGATAGAGAAAAATTAAAAGAAGAAGAAGCTAAGCTTAAGTTGTTAGAAAAGCAGTTGTAGTTTAGCTTTTCTTTTATTAAGCAGTATTATTATGAAGTTAATTAGCAGTATGTAGTAAGAATGACAGAAAGGAGAAATTATGAATCATAATAATATATTGATGTTTGAAGAAGTACCGAAACCATTTACTGATGAAGAGTTAATTGAATATTTTGTTAGAGCAGAAGAAGGAGATAAAGAAGCAAGGGATGAAATAATAATTCATAATATAAGACTTGTAATAAGAGAGGTTAAAAAGTTTGTAAACAGTGGTTTTGATCAAAATGAATTATTATCAGTTGGTTTTATTGGCCTTATTAAAAGCGTAGATAATTTTGATAGGAGTAAGAATATAAAGTTTTATTATTATTCAAAAAAATGTATTGATAATGAGATCTGTATGTTTTTGAAAAAAAATAAAAAATACATTAATAATATAAGTATTAGTGAAGTATTAATAAGAACAGATAATAATGAATTGATGATAGAACAAATCTTAGAGGATAAAACTATTGATTTTGTGCAAGATTTGGAAGATGATTGTATTAATAAAGAAATAAGAAAAGCAATTAATAATTTATCTTTAAAAAACCAAAATATTATTAAGATGTATTTTGGATTTGATCAGGAACCTATGACTCAAAGCGAAATAGCAAAACTATTTGGTTTTAGTCAAACATATCTTTCAAGAGTATTATCTAAAAATATTAAAGAATTAAAGTTGGTACTTCAAAAAGAAAAGATAATAGATGAATTTAGTAGTAAAGATAAGGTTTTAAGAAAGATTAATTAATGAAGCTTTGACTAACTTATAATATAATGTTAAAATTATTTTAGAAAGGGTGAATTTAAATGAAAAAATGGATGAAAGCAGTTATTATTATAGTTGGAATTGTTGCTATCTTAGCTATTATAGGGCTTATATACTTTAAAGTAACATTTATTAGTGAAAATGAAGTAAAAGATGTTATTGCAGATAATATGAGTGTAAGTAGTAGTGATTTATACTTTGAAAGTATTGATTTTGAAATGGATAAAAATGTCTATGAAGTAGACGTATATTATCAAAATAAAGACTATGAATATAAGATAGATGCTAAAAATGGAAAGATTATTTATACTGATTTTAATACTAATAATAGTATAACTAATGATAATGGTAATAATAACAGCAATAATTCTAATACTAATGGTTCTAGTAATAATGGAAATAATGCAACTACTGCTAGTATAACTGTAGATGAAGCGAAAAATATTGCACTTACTAATGCTAACTTAACTGAAGATGCTGTACAGTTTTTAAGAACAGAGCAAGAGTATGAAAATGGTGTTCTTGTTTATGAAATTGATTTTACTAGTGGTGATTTTGAATATGACTATAAGATAAATGCTAATACTGGAGAAGTAGTTAGTTACGATAGAGATAGTATATATGATTAATTTTTAGCCATAATAGAAATAAGGAGCGTGACTAATGAAAAATATTTCTATTTGGCAAGATACTATTAATAGTAATGATAGTTATGAATCATTAAAGGAAAATATAGATGTTGATATTTTAATAATTGGTGGAGGTATTACAGGATGTAGTACCTTTTATCAGTTTAAGGATGATAATAGAAAAGTAGCTTTAGTAGAAAAGAATATGTTAGGTAGTGGAGCATCTAGTAGAAGTAGTGCTAAAATAACTTTTTTACAAGAAGATATTTATGCTAAGCTTAATAATATCTTTGGAAGAGATAAAGCTTATCTATATTATAGAGGAGAGAAGGAAGCTTTAAAGATAGCAAGTAATTTAATAGAAAAAGAGAATATTGACTGTGATTTAAAGAAAAGTAAGTCTTATTTATATACATTAGATTCTTCTAATATTAAGAAAATAGAAAAAGAAAAAGAATTACTTTCATCTTTTGGAGAGAAGACTACTTCTATTAAAAAATTACCTAATGGAATGAGAGCAGAGTCTGGATTCTATGTTAATGATACTTATATCTTTCATCCTTTAAAATTTATAAAAGAAATAGTTAAAAAATCTATTAGCCTTAATCATAGAGTCTATGAAAATACTAAGATAATTAAAATAGAAAAAGAGGGAGATTCTTTTAAATGTTATACTGAAAGTAATATTATAAAGGCTAAAAAAATCGTTTTAGCTCTTCATTATCCTTACTTTTTATTACCATATTTAATGCCATTTAAGTGTTATTTAGAGAAGTCTTTCTTAGTATGTTTAAGTGTTAATAATAGTTATGACTTTAATGCTATTAATATAGAGAAACCTTTAAAATCTATGAGATACTATAATGACTGTTTATTGACTGTATCATCATCTGCTAATCTTGCTTTTGCATCTAATAGTAAAAAGATGGTTGATGATTTAGAGAATAATACTAATATTACTAATTATGATTATGTTTGGAGTAATTATGATTTAATGACACTAGACCATTTACCTTTAATAGGTTTTATTGACGATAACTTAATACTTTCCACTGGTTATAATACTTGGGGTAACTCTAATGGTATGCTTGCTAGTACGATAATAAAAGACTTAATTGATAATAAATATAATATTTATAAAGAACTATTTGATCCTAGAAGATGTTTTAATAAACAGAAGTTAATTAATTATCCAATAAATATCTTTAGTAACATTTATAGTCTTATTAGTAGTAAAGTAAATAAAAATAAATCTTTTTATAATGGTAATCCTAGATTTACAAGAATAGATGGTAAGGCAGTTGCGATTTATAAAGATGAAAAAGGTAAGGAACATATTGTCTATAATAAATGTCCTCATTTAGGATGTAGTTTGGTATTTAATGAAGTAGAGAAGACTTGGGATTGTCCTTGTCATGGCTCTAGATTTAATTTAGATGGTAAATGTATTATGGGACCCAGTAACTATGATATAGGGTATAAATAATTTAATATTTATGTTATACTAAAGAAGTAAAGGATTGATATTATGAATGATGAATTAATTAGAAAAAGTAAAGTTAGTATTTTAAAAAGTTATGGTGAAAATTTTACAGATAAAGAATATATTACTAATCCTGCTATTGGAAGAGAAGAAGAAATTAAGCAGTTAGTTTTAATATTACTTACCCCTGAGAAGTCTGCTATTTTAACAGGTAAACCTGGTGTTGGTAAAACTGCTATTGTAGAGGGACTTGCTTATCGTATTCAGTTAGGAAATGTTCCTGATGCCCTTAAAGGTTATCAGATTATTAAAGTTAATACATCTGCTTTACTAGGAACAGATCCTGATACTGGTGAGAGTAAAATACAAATACTTATAGACGAGTTAAAAGAGTATTCTAACTTGATATTATTTATAGATGAGATTCATACTTTAATGGGAAGTAAGGGAGAGTCATTAGATTTTGCTAATATGTTTAAACCTGGTCTTGATAGAGGAGATATTAAAGTAATTGGTGCGACTACTACTGAGGAGTATGAACAATATATTTTGAGAGATAAAGCTTTTGTTAGACGTTTTCAAAAGGTTGAAGTAGCAGAACCTACAAGAGAAGAGACTATTGCTATTTGTATGGGAACTCTTCCTAAAATAGAGAAGAAGACAGGTGCTAAGTTAATGTATGATCCTTATGTTAAACAAAAGATTATGGCTTTTTTAACAGATCTTACTAGCGAATATAGAAGAATATATGAAATAGGTTCAAGGTATCCTGATGTTACTTTAACTATTTTACAACAAGCTTTTTCTTATGCTATTTATAATAATAGAAAAGAAGTAAATATCTTTGATATTGAGAAAGCAATTATGAATACTAAAAATGTTTATCCTGATGTTATTAAAAAAGAATTACCTAGATTTAGAGAGGAGTTTAAGAATGAGATTGCAGATGGATTAGATAGAGGATTATCTCATGCTTAAAAATATAGTTTATTATTTAAGATTAATTTCTGTAATTTTCTTTGTTATATTTGTATATTTACTATTAAATGTAATATTTAACTGTGGAGCCTTTGGAATATCTTTTCTTATTATGTGTAGTTTGTTTGTTTTAATTAATATATTTACAATACTTAGTAGAAAAGAAATTTATAAAGAATTAGTTAGTTATAATTTAATATCTTTTGCATTAACGTTTTATTTAGGAATAATAACAGTTAAATTATATACAGATTATAGAGCTAATAGTTTAATGTATACACTAAACTATGATTACTTTAAGACTAATTTTATTATTATAGATTTAGTTATATTAGGAATTATTTTAAATACTTTATTTATCTATTTTTGGGATATAAAAAAAGAAGACTAAAATGCCTTCTTTTATTTTATATCAATAAGTCTTTTATTTTCATTTTCATCAATTTTTGGAATAGAAATACTTAATGTACCATTATCGAATTTAGCTTCAATAGCATCTTCTTTGATATCTCCTAGATAAAAACTTCTAGAGTATTTTCCATAAGTTCTCTCACGACGTAGATATTTTTTATTTTCATCTTTATCTTCAGTATTTTCAGATTTTTCAGCAGTTATAACTAAGTTGCCTTTGTTACATTCCACTTTAATTTCATCTCTCTTGAATCCTGGTAAATCCATTTCTACATGGTATGTGTTATCTTTTTCATAGATATCACATTTCATCTTACTTCCTTCATTCTCAAAAAATTGATCTAATGCATTATCAAAATAAAATCTTGTTGGTAACATATATTATCACTTTCCTTTCACAATTATGTTATAGCACTGTTTTTAGCAAATGTCAATCACGAGTGCTAATTATTTTTATTATTTACATATTTTTAAATTTTATACACTTGATTATGATATAATGTCAAATAGGAGGATCCAATATGAATACAACATTAAAAAAAGAGATATTTAATACTAATAATAATGAATTTTTAGATGAATATTTTGAATTGTTTATTAATCGGTTAACACATTCTAATATGAGTATAGAACAAGATTTAAGAGAGGTAGACAGTAGTGATAATGCCATTCGTTTAAGTGATAATATGAGGGCATTTAAGTTTTTGTTAAATAAATTGTATGAACAAGACAGACTATCAAAAGATTTAATTAAAAGAGTAGCAAATACGATTAATGATAGTAATCTTTATATTTCTAATGAATATAGAAAAACAGGTAGTGTTATAGCAGATACTAATATTCCTATATCTTTACCATCAAAGATAGAAGATGACTTATCTTACTTGCTTGATTGTTATAATAATCAATGGAAAGAGTGGCAATACCGCAGCCCCGGCACATATTTTCTTCCCCGGCAATGACCGGAATACCGGCAGGCTCGCAGATATTATTGATAATTTCTGTATTTGAGGCCATAGTATTATCTGTTGGGATATAGAGCGCGTCACATTCTGTTGTGGCGGAAGTTACAACGGACTGAATCTCATTGGAATCTG
>CASEDN010000125.1 GCA_949286645.1 uncultured bacterium | reverse complement strand
CTTAGTGAATATTTTGAAAGAAATGATTTATATGTGGAGAAAGTAAAAAAAGAGTTGTTCACTAATGAGCATGTCTATGTTAGGACTAAAAATAATAGAACTATTGAATTACCTTCAGGTTCTACTCCTATAGATTTAGCATTTTTAGAAGACGATAGTACTGGTTATAATCTTGGTAGAGCGATTGTTAATGGAATAGAAGTACCACTTGATTATGAGTTGAAAAATAATGATAGAGTCTCTTTTGTGATGGGAGGATGTCCTGAGGATTATTGGTTAGAGTCAGTTAAGACTACAAGAGCACAGGAAAAGATACTTGAATATAAACGGACTTGTAATTACTCTTAAAATGCTATAAAATTATAGTATAAAGAATAGAAAGCAGTGATGCCTATGGGAGAGATAATTAGATTTCCTTTTGAAGAGACATTAGATGAGTATACTAAGACTTATCATAATAATGATGAGTATACAAGACTTTTCTATGTAATGGATTCTACGATGAAATATATTCATGGTAAAGGGTATTATGTTATTAACTTTAATCCTAAAAATATAGTAGTAGGTGTTACTAATAATAATGAAGATTATGTTAATTTTAAAAGTATTGATGTAATGGATGATGATATTACTAATAAAATAAATAATAATATATATAACTTAGCTTTCTTAGAAATAGGTATTTTGTCAGAGACATTAGAACATTTAAGACCGGATTTTTTAAAACAAAATTTTTCACAATTTAAGATATTTATACCAGAGAATTTAGTTAATTATTATCAGATGATAGTGGTTAATCAGGGCCATACTTATTTGTGTGATTATATAGAAATTAAAAACAAACAGGAGATTACTAAACTTAATAAGGCTCTTCTAGAAGAAGGCGGTTCTAGTAAGGGAAGAAGTTATGTTAAGAGTACGGGTCATTATGGTAATGATGATGATAATATTGTTCCAATGCCATTACCTGGAAAGAAAGATAATGATATAGCAGCTTTTGTTACTAATTATGCTTTAGCATTTGTTGTAATTGCAAGTAGTCTTTTAATACCTTTAATTGCTTTCTTATTAGGACAAAGATAATAGTATAGATTAGAAAATGGTCTATACTTTTATTATTTCTTTTTTATAGAAAATTTGTTTGACTAATTGTTATACTTATGGTATATTTTGGTAGTAGAAAAATGTATTGTTTTGTATTATAATAAATAGCGTTTTAAGGAAGTGGTTATTGTGGATAAAATAATAGTTAAAGGTGCTAGAGAAAACAATTTAAAGAATGTTTCTATAGAATTACCTAAGAATAAATTAATTGTAATGACTGGTGTTAGTGGTAGTGGTAAATCTTCTCTTGCTTTTGATACGATATATGCTGAAGGACAAAGAAGATATGTAGAGAGTCTTTCTGCTTATGCTAGACAGTTTTTAGGTGGAACGGAAAAGCCTGATGTAGATTCTATAGAAGGTCTTAGTCCTGCGATTAGTATTGATCAGAAGACTACTAGTAAGAATCCTCGTAGTACTGTTGGTACTGTTACAGAAATATATGATTACTTACGTCTTTTATTTGCAAGAGTTGGGGTTCCATATTGTCCTAATCATAATATTCCTATTACTAGTCAAAGTATTGAAGAGATGACTAATAAAATATTAGAACGTGAAGAAGGAACTAGAATTGTTATAATGGCTCCTGTTGTTCACGGAGAGAAAGGTACTCATAAAGATTTACTTGATGACTTAAGAAAACAAGGTTTTGTTAGAGTTAGAGTAAATGGAGAGATGCATGATTTAACAGAAGATATTACTTTAGAGAAGAATAAAAAGTCTAATATTGAAGTAATTGTAGATAGAATTGTTTTAAAAGATGGTATTAGAAGTAGACTTTTTGAATCTTTGGAAGTTGCAACAAAACTTAGTAAGGGTAAAGTAGTAGTTGATTTTCTTGGAAGTGGAGAAGTTGTATATTCAGAAGACTTTGCTTGTCCTTATTGTGATTTTTCATTACCTGAACTTGAACCTCGTCTATTTAGTTTTAATGCACCTTATGGAGCTTGTCCTGAGTGTAAAGGACTTGGTATAAAGTTAAAAATAGATCCTGATTTAGTTATTCCTGATAAGAATAAATCTCTAAAAGATGGAGCGATTGTTACTCTTGGAGATGATACTGATAATATTTATTTTAAGAAATTAGAGTGTTTGTGTAAACATTATAAAATAAGTCTTACTAAACCATTTAAGAAATTAACGGAAAGAGAGAAAAACTTAATTTTATATGGAAGTGATGAATTAATTAATTTTCATTTTACTTCAAAAAGTGGTAATGTTACTAATCAGACTGATTATTATGAAGGAATAATCAATAATCTTGAAAGACGTTATATGGAAACATCTAGTAGTTGGATTAGAGAATGGTTAGAGAAGTTTATGATAGAACAAACTTGTGAAGTGTGTAATGGGGCAAGACTTGCTGATGAAGTTTTATCTGTTAAAGTAGGGGATAAAAATATTTATGAAGTTACTCTAATGAGTATTAAAGAGCTTATTAGTTTCTTTGATAAATTAAAGCTTAGTGAAGAGAAAATGCAAATTGCAGACCTTATATTAAAAGAAATTAAATCACGTTTATCTTTCTTAAAGAATGTTGGTCTTGAATATTTAACTCTTGCAAGAAGTGCTGGAACTTTATCAGGAGGAGAGGCACAACGTATTAGACTTGCTACTCAGATTGGTTCTCGTTTAACTGGTGTTTTATATGTATTAGATGAACCTAGTATAGGACTTCATCAAAGAGATAATGATAGACTTATTAATTCTTTACTTGAAATGAGAGATTTGGGTAATACTTTAATAGTTGTAGAACATGATACTGATACTATGCTTGCTGCCGACTACTTAGTTGATGTAGGTCCAGAGGCAGGAGATAGAGGTGGAAGAATTGTGGCAGCAGGTACTCCTAGTGAAGTTATGGCTAATGATAATAGTGTTACTGGACGTTATTTAAGTGGAAAAGAGTGTATTGAAGTACCAAAAACTAGAAGAAAAGGTATTGGTAAATATATAACTATTAAAGGAGCAGAAGAAAATAATTTAAAAAATATAGATGTTAAAATTCCTCTTGGAACATTTACTTGTGTAACTGGTGTTAGTGGTAGTGGTAAGAGTAGTTTAATTAATGAGATACTTGTTAAGGCCGCATCTAATACCTTATATAAATCTAAAACTAAACCTGGTAAACATAAGAAGATACTTGGTCTTGATAATATTGATAAACTTGTCGATATATCACAATCACCTATCGGTAGAACTCCAAGAAGTAATCCTGCTACTTATACAGGAGTGTTTGATGATATTAGAGAGTTATTTACTAATACTAAAGAAGCGAAGATGTATGGTTTTGAAAAGAATAGATTTTCTTTCAATGTAAAAGGTGGACGTTGTGAAGCATGTCGAGGGGATGGGGTTAAGAAAATAGAAATGCATTTCTTACCTGATGTTTATGTTCCTTGTGAAGTTTGTCATGGTACAAGGTATAATAGAGAGACTTTAAACATTTACTATAAAGAGAAGAACATTGCTGATGTTTTAGATATGAG
>CASEDN010000124.1 GCA_949286645.1 uncultured bacterium | reverse complement strand
GATAGATTTTTTCTCATCGTTAGCACCTTCTTTTCTGCCTTCTTTTCTACCATCACTTCTAGCAGAATTAATTTCCATTTTATGAACTATCTCTTCATCATATATTGCACCAAATTATCGAGTAAAAATATAGATTACTCTATATAGTCCTCACAGATCCGTACGTGCAGATTTCCCGCATACGGCTCCTAGTAATATAATTCATCACATAGCATATATATTTACTTTAATCTTAGGCTTAGGAAATTGGAGAGTTTTCAACATCTGTTGAAATTCTTCCCATGTATAACTTTTCCTTTGACTTCTTCTATTTAGCCATTTAAACAAAATTCTAATGACTTCATAAGTGTACTTAACTAATGCTTGAAAATTGTCTGTTATTCCAAAATAGTTATAGTGTCCTATTAGTTTTCTCTTTGTTGTTTCAACCATTTCTTTCAATGGTTTGTCTCTATTGTTCTTAACCCAAGTATTATACTCTTGTAATTTCTTAGCATATTTCTTCTTAGAAGTTTTACGTTTTATTCTAAAATGCTTCTTGTTGTTGCTTTTACTGCAATAGTGAGTAAAACCTAGAAAGTCAAATGTTTCGGGTTTGCCTGAACCTTTTCTTTTCCTATTTTCACTTGCAAATCTTCCAAATTCAATGAGTCTAGTCTTATCTTTTGCAAATTTTAAGCCACACTCTTTAAGCCTATCTTCCATTTGTCTATATACTTCTTCTGCAGTTGATTTATTTTGAAAACATACGACCATGTCATCTGCATAATTGATTATTTCAATAAAACCTTTATATTTAGGTTTTATTTCTTTTTCAAACCATAACATGAGTACATAGTACATATAGATATTGGCTAGTACTGGACTTAATATCGAACCTTGTGGTGTACCTAGTTCTCCTTTTATATATGTTCCATTTTCCATGATACCTGCTTTTAGAAATCTTTTAATTAACCTTAGTAGATTTCTATCTTTAATATGCATTTCTAAACCTAACATTAACTTATCATGGTCAATGTTATCAAAGAACCCTTCAATATCTGCGTCTAGTATATAGTTAGTACATTGCTTTTCTATACAATAGTTTAGATATTTAAGAGCATCATGGCACCCTCTACCAGGTCTAAAGCCGAACATATTATTAGTAAACTTAGGTTCAAAAATTGCTTCTACAAGTTTCTTTACTGCTAGTTGTACTATCTTATCTTCAAAATTGGCTATTGCAAGGCTTCTTACTTTGCCATTTGCCTTAGGTATATTTACTCTTCTTGCTGGACTTGGTCTATAAGCTTTATTCTTTAGCTTTTCTACTAAATTATCTAAATTTTCATCTAAATTATGAAAATATTCATCTTTAGTAACTTTATCAGGTCCAGTTGCTTTATTCCCATCTAACTCATCAAAGCACTCTTTTAGTAGTTCTTTGTTTATTAAATGGTAAATAGAAGTAAATACCTCTTTAGGTCTTTCTTTTGCTATCTGATTTATTCTTGCTATTTTGGTTGTCATTATTTAATCCCTCCTTGTATAGTGATAATGTTTCTTTTAACAAGACCTATATTACTTGAACCCCTTCCTTCCTCCATATTTATTGATATGGTATCATCAGTACTATGAGTTCATCTGACTACCTATTTCTCTTCTGATATATCTTGTCTTTTTAGGACTTGTATATATCGTACCTTTCGCTTTCTTGCTTTACCATAGACTCATTGCCATTTGGACTTAAAGGAAGAAATAGGTTCTCACTGGTCATCGTATAATCATTGTGTACCATGATTAGGTCTTAGACCCCGCAGAGTTTTAATACTACATCCCCGATATCGTAATACTAAATATTGCATTCTGTGACGACGACCACATCTGCACTCTGATTTCGGATTATTTCGAGGCTCAATACTAACCCTGGCACCTAACTGTCTACGCTTAAACTAACTGTTACCAGTTTCGTTCCAAGACTCGTTACTAGTGGTGGGGGTTCACCTTACTAGACAGGATTTCCACCTGTTAAATTATACGACCTACCCAGTCGCACCATCGTCTAATCCTAATTCTTTTAACTTTTCCATAATTATTTTACCCTCCTTTAAATCTCCTACTATTTTTTCCATTTCTTCATAAGACTCAGCTGTTAACATAGATAAATATGTTTCATATTTAT
>CASEDN010000123.1 GCA_949286645.1 uncultured bacterium | reverse complement strand
ATCTCTTTGTTTATACATAACATAAGGATCTATCTTAATAAAAATACCACCCTTGACTTTCGCAAACTTTTTAACTTCCTCCGTAAACTCTTTTAATAAATTAAAGTCATGATAATCTATTAAAAACCCTCTAGGTGAATAAAACATATACTTCTTAACAATAGGTACACGTTTTGCAAGAAGTAAAGCAGCCGCTTTTATCTCATCTTCATCATATAAACCTACAACATAATGCTTCCAACCATTATGTTCCTTTAATTTAGCCCAACCTTTAGTCTGATGAAAAGTCGCTTCATCAGTAGTTAAAGCAAATTTCTCTAACTCTTCAAAACTAATCTCTTTCAATTTCATCTTTAAGTTCCTTCTTCTTTCTTTTCTTAATCATATTTCGATAAATTGGTACTACCTTAGTAAAAGCAAAGTAGTAAAGAGGTTTAACTACATAATCAAACTCTCCCATAAACTCAACATAGTCCCCTCCGAATTTCTTTTTAAACTCGTGTAAACCAAGTCTAGGATTATCTTTAGATAAATCACCAATAGTACCAAATTGATCATATATCTTTAATCCTCTATCTTTACAAAACTTTAAATGTTCATAATAAGTATGATAATTAACATAAGTTTCAGTTAGAATATTATGATTTCCTGCATAAAGTACCCAAGCCTTATCACCATATTCTAAAATCATATGAGCAGATAAAGTTACTTCTTCTCCATACTCTTTTAAATAGTTATTATATTTCTCAACTTCTTTTTCTAAATTTTCTTTTTGTCTAGAAAGTTCCTTAAGCTTATTCTTAGCACTCTTAGACATATTCTCTTTAGGAAGCTCATCTATCTTTTTATTAACTTCCTCTAAATCACTATTTAATACTTCTAAACTATCTTTAATATTAACTTTACCTAAAAATAAAGTTGCCTTATTATCTTCATTAAATAATTTATATAGAGTCTTATAATAATCAATCCCATAAGAAACAAAATCTTTTCTAGACTCAGTTAACATCATTAAATGATAAAAAGTTGGTATATCTTTCTCAGTTCCTATTTCAACTTTAGTCTTAAGTTTTAATGACTTGGCAATCCTTTGTTTCGTTGTCTTAGAAAAGTGACTCTCAATTTCCTCCATAGATTGATTTAAATCAATTCTAAAAGTATACCTAGGTTGTGCACTTTCAAAATTTTTAGTAAATCCCCTATGCTTATAACCCAATCTAAGTAATTCATTATAAATATTTTTATCTTTAGACTCAACTTCTGTAACTTCACCTTTATAGTCTTCATTCTTCCAGATAATATCAGGATCAATCTTTACGTAAATTGCCTTTTTCCTCTTAGCAAACTTAACAATCTCTTCTGTAAACTTATCTAATATTTTTTTGTCACTAAAATTAATTACATAACCTCTTGGCGCATATAAATAGCATAATCCTAAAGGAAGACTTTTCTTGAGTAAAAGAGTCGCTCCTACTATTGTTCCATCATCATCAAGTCCTAAATAATAAGGAGTAAGGTCTCTTTCCTCTTTAGCAAGACATCCCCAATCATAAGACTGTAAAAAATGACTCTTATAAGGATTAGTCTTTACAAATTTTTCATATTCATCTTTTTCTAAAACTCTTAATTCCATTCTTATCACAACCTATATAAAGTATAATTTATTTGC
Organism: uncultured bacterium; assembly: GCA_949286645.1. GTDB lineage: Bacteria > Bacillota_I > Bacilli_A > RF39 > UBA660 > Onthousia. Next base: position 80 of record CASEDN010000123.1, on the reverse strand, counting down.
TAGTAACTGTCAATTTTAGTATATCTCAAAATAAAAAAAATAGTATTTAATAGTTAATGTTAACAAATATTTCTCAATAT
>CASEDN010000122.1 GCA_949286645.1 uncultured bacterium | reverse complement strand
ATTGTAGGTAATATAAATATAAACTATGAGATAAGTGCAAAAGATGTAACAACAAGTGACAGAAAGATAGAGGGATCTAATATAAAGTTATATTTAACAAGATTAACAGACGATGGTGAAGAGGAGTTGATGGCTCCTGAAGTATATAATGAAGAAGCAAGTGAGAATACATATACAGGTAGACCATCTAATGAGATGAGTTTATATGCAAGCAGTATGAATAGTAGTGAGAGTAATAATTATCGTTTGAGAATGTGGGTAGATGAAAATTATAATCCTCAAGGAGATGGAGGAAACTTACAGTTTAGTGTTCAGATAAATGTTTATGGTAAATCTGGTGATAAGATGTCTATAGCGGTTCCTGCTGTAGAACTAGTAAAAGGAAAAGCTAATCCTGAGGATTTAGATTATAATACTGCTACAGATAAGCAAAAAAAAGAAATGTGGACATTTACTCAATCTGAAACTGAGCAAACGGAAGCCTTAATAGATTATAGATATATAGGAATGGATCCTAATAATTATGTAGAATTTAATGATGAATTATGGAGAATAGTAGGCGTGTTTACGGTAGATGATGGAACTGGACAAAAGCAAGAAAGATTAAAAATTGTGTCTGCAGAGTCAATTGGAAGATATTATTGGAATAGTAATAAAAGTAATGATTGGACAAAGTCAAATCTGAATAGTTTTTTAAATTCTAATCGGTATTGGACATCAAGTTTGAATGAAGTATCAAAAGAAATGATAGGTGATACAAAATGGTATCTAGGTGGTGCTTCTAATTATGCTGACTCTACAGCAAGTCAATGGTATTCTTTTGAAAGAGGAACAAAAGTATATAGTCAAAGGCAGAATTCTTGGGTTGGTAAAGTTGGTTTAATGTATCCAAGTGACTATGGTTATGCAACAAGTGGTGGAGAGGAACTCGACAGAAATAGTTGTTTGAATAAATCACTTTGGGCATGGGATAGTAATTGCTTTAATAATGATTGGTTATCCATATTAGATGATGGTCAGTGGACGATAACAACTCATTCAGACTATAGTTATTGGTCTATAGGTATTAATAATAAAGGTAATGTTGAAGCTTTTACTGTTAATACTGGATTTTTTAATGTTAAACCATGTGTTTACTTGCAGTCAAATGTCCTTATAATGGATGGAGATGGAACAAAGAGTAATCCATATATCTTATCTATTTAATAAAACAATCAAACTGATAGTAAATAAATATTATCAGTTTTTTAGTGTAATTCTTTTGAATTTATTGTACAATATATATAGTTTTAGAGGTGAGTTATGAGTATATATGATTTAACTATAGATGAATTAACAGATTACTTTATTAATAACAATGATAAAAAATATTATGCTACTGAACTTTTTTCTTGGCTTTATGATAAAAATAAAAGAATAACATCTTTTGATGAAGCAACTAACTTAAAAAAAGAAACTAGGGATAAATTGAATAAAGATTTTATTATCTCTAATATTGAAATAGTAACAGTAGAAAAAGCTAAAGATGTTAGGAAGTACTTGTTTAAACTTAGTGATAAAGAGCATGTTGAAGCGGTCTTAATGATTCATGATTATGGTAGTAGTCTTTGTATATCTAGCCAAGTAGGATGTAATATGGGCTGTAAGTTTTGTGAATCGGGTAGACGTAAGAAAGTACGTAATTTAACTACAGGGGAAATGGTAGAACAGATACTTAAAGTAGAAGATGAATCTAACCTTAGAATTAGTCATGTAGTTATTATGGGAATAGGAGAACCTTTTGATAATTATGATAATATCTGTAACTTTATTAGAATAATAAATCATCCTAAAGGCCTTAATATTGGGGCAAGACATATTACAGTATCAACTTGTGGACTTGTTCCTAAAATATTAGAATTTAGTAACTTTCCATATCAAGTAAATCTTGCTATT
>CASEDN010000121.1 GCA_949286645.1 uncultured bacterium | reverse complement strand
TATGGTTAAACGTGATGTTATTCAAGTAGTTACTAAAGGAACAAGATTAGATTCATCTATTAATGCTAAAGATAATAACTTTATTGCATCCATCTATGATTTCGAGTATTGTTATGTCTTATCATACTCTGATGTATCTACTGGAGAGGTTTATGTTCTATTAGAAAATGGAGATAAAGATTCACTGCTTAGAGAAGTATTAAGACATAATTTTAGTGAAATAATTGTTAATAATAAAATAGATAGAGAGTTTGTTAATACTCTTAGAACTACATATCATTTAAATGTTACTATCTATGATGAATTATATAGTGGTAGTGAATATAGTTATGTTTATAAAAACTTAAAAGATGTTAGAGAAGAGACTGGTATTAAACATTTACTTGCTTACCTTACTAATACTAAAAAAGGAGATTTATCTCATTTAGTAGAAGCAAGAATTGAGAATGTTAAAGAACACTTATTAATAGATAATAATACGAAAAGAAATCTTGAACTTACTGAGACTGTTAGATTAAGAGAGAGAACTTATAGTCTCTTATGGCTTTTAGATAAGAATAAGACTGCTATGGGTAGTAGACTTTTAAAACAAAATATAGAGAGTCCTTTAACTAATAAGAAAGAAATAGAAAAAAGATATGACTTTGTAGATAAGTTAAGAGTAGAGTTTATTTTAAGAGATGATTTAAAAAATAACTTAAATGAAGTTTATGACTTAGAAAGACTTGCTAGTAGAATTACTTATGGTAATTTAAATGCTAGAGATTTATTGCAGCTTAAGAATAGTTTAAGGGTATTACCAGAGATTAAGAGAATCTTAAAAGAGTTAAACTATTATAAAGAAATAGAAGACTTTCCAGAAGTGTTTAGTTTACTTGATAAAAGTATAGTAGAAGATCCTCCTATTACTTTAAGAGAAGGACATCTTATTAAAGATGGATATAACGTTGAGTTAGATGAGTTAAGAAAAGTGTCTAGTGGGTCTAAAGACTTTATCTTAGAACTTGAACAAAAAGAAAAAGAAAGAACTGGTATTAAGAATTTAAAAGTAGGCTTTAATAAAGTCTTTGGTTATTATATAGAAGTTAGTAAAGGACAAGTTAAAGAATTAAAAGATGAATATGGGTATGAGAGGAAACAAACTTTATCTAATTGTGAGAGATTTATTACTCCTTTACTTAAAGAAAAAGAAAATATTATCTTAGGGGCAGAGGAAAAGATTGTTAACTTAGAATATGATTTATTTATGAAGATAAGAGAAACTATTAAAAGATATATTCATCCTTTACAAAAAACAGCTAATATTATTGCAGAGGTTGATATGTTACAAGCATTTTCTACTGTTTCTGATATGTATAACTTTGTAAGACCTACTATTACAGATAACCATTCAATTAAAATAATCGCATCACGTCACCCTGTTATAGAAGAAGTTATGGCTAAGGAAGATAAGAAGTATGTTTCTAATGATATAATCATGGATGAAGATACAAGTATACTTTTAATAACAGGACCTAATATGGCTGGTAAATCTACTTATATGAGACAGTTTGCAATAACAGTTATAATGGCTCAGATTGGTTGTTTTGTCCCTGCAAAGAGTTGTTCCGTGCCTTTATTTGATAAGATCTTTACAAGAATAGGGGCAAGTGATGATTTGGTTAGTGGGGAATCTACTTTTATGGTAGAGATGAAAGAAGCTAATCTTGCCTTAGAGAATGCAACAAGAAATAGTTTAATTTTATTTGATGAATTAGGACGTGGAACTGCTACTTATGATGGAATGAGTTTGGCACAAGCAATATTAGAATATATCCATGATAAGATAGGAGCGAAGACAATGTTTTCTACTCATTATCATGAACTTACTAGTCTTTCTAATAGTTTAAAACATTTACAAAACGTTCATGTCTCTGCTGTTGAGGAAGATGGAAAACTTACTTTCTTACATAAGATAAAGCTAGGTGCTGTAGATAAGAGTTATGGACTTAATGTTGCTTCTCTTGCCCACTTACCATCATCATTAATTAAACGAGCTGAAGAGATACTTAATGTCTATGAAAGTGAAGGAGTTAAAGAAAGAGAGTTTACTCAGACTAGTCTATTTAGTCTAGATGAAGAAGAAGTTAAAGAAGAAGAGAGGGTTAATGAAATAGAAGAGATGGTTAAAGAAGTAGATCCATTAAATATGACACCAATTAATGCTTTAAACTTCTTATATGAATTAAAAGAAAAGATAAAGAAAGAAGAGAAATAGTTATGAAATATGATTTAGTACAATTAATAAAAGATAGATGTAAATTATTAGAAGATAATCCTAAAGCATGTGATATTTTACGTTCTTTACTTAAAGATATTCCTTCTTCTAAACTATCATGTATAGATGAATATGGGATGGATTTATTTTTTGATATATTTATTAGAGTAGTAAATAATAATATTTTTATAGGTAGTTCAAAAGAAGAAACTTTAGAAGGTGAAGATATTAAATTAACTCTTTCATTAGATAATAGTTTTAGTTTATCTTATTATAATTACTTTAAAACAGATTATAATCATGTAATTCAAAGTTTTAGGATGTCGTTTACAAATGGAGAAATTACACTTGCAAATATTAGTGAGTGGACATATAGTAAAGATACTCCTAAAATTAGTGAATATATTGATAATACATTATTGAATTTACACGATTTTAATTATGATTTTTATAAGGGTATTAAGGATGATGTTATTAATGAGATATATACTGATGAAAGAATATTACCAGATGCTTATAAAGAACTATATATAGATACATATATGAGTAAAGTACAACTTGATATAGATAGTGCTACTAGTGAGGAAGAGTATGATGGTAATATGTTTGGTTTAATAAATAAATTCAGTAACATTACATCTATTGAAGAGAATGATTTAAGAAGATTTAAAATGACTGATATCTTACTTAAAATTAATCAGGTTTTAGACAAGGATTATTCTCCTAAAGAAAGACAATATATCTTACTTAATAATAGAAAATAAAAGGGATGATAACTAATGAATTATGTATTAGTATATAAAGATGCTAAGAAGAATATAAACTACTATTATAATTTTAATGATAAGTTAGTTTATACTAGTGATAATAAAAATAATAATTGTAATATAGTAGGAGTAATAGGTATTATTATAGGTTTTATTTTCTATCTTGCTTTTTCTTGCCTTAGTTACTATTTACCATATTCATATCTATTTATAGTATTAGTTGGTATTATCTTCGGTATAGTTATAACCATTATTGCAAACTCTACTATTAAAGATATCTTTAAAGAAAAAGGTAAGAAAATATCTTTGGATAAACTAAGAGAAATGTATAATAAGAATAAATCATTTAGAATTAAATATTTTATTCTACTAATTGCATTTTTTATCTTAACAATATTAAATTTAGTATTGTATCAAAATATTACTACTATTAATTTTCTTTTGTTTACTAGTACTATAATGACTACATTTCTGTTTCTTTTATATAGACCAGTCAATAGTTTTAGACTTTTAAAGCTACTTGCAAGCAATTAATATTTGTGATAAGATGTATATGTAAAGAAAATTTACATAATATAAAAAAGAGGAATACCTAGTTCTGCTTTTGGGTGTTACCTCAAATTCTTTTGTGTAAACACCCTAATTACAAAGTTGTAATAGGGCGTTTTTCTTAGTTGTATATTATTAAAAGTATAATAATAATTAGTAAAATAACTATTAGCATATCTTTCTTCTTCATAAGCAAGACCCCTTTCCAACCCCCTTGAATAAAGACAGTTGAAAGAGGTAAACACCCATTACTAAGTATTCCTGGTTTGTATAATAACACATGTATTATAGTGTGTCAATCGAACAAGATACATTTTTTAATAGAACAAACATTTAATAATGTTTACTCTTTTCATATGTAACATTTTCTGATAAAATAAAGTAAGAAAGCGAGTGATACTTTTGAAAACAAGAAATGAAGTAAGAGAAATAGCTCTTCGTATAATTTATAAGATAAATATCTTTGATGATGCTAATGTTTATTATGATGTAGAAGATTTAATTAAAGAAGAATATGAAGTAGAAAATGATTATGTTAATTCTCTAGTTAATGGAGTTATCGAAAAAAGAGAAGAATTAACTAATTTAGTTAATAAATATATGTCTGATTGGGCTCTTAATAGATTAAATAAAGTAGATCAGGCTTTATTCCTTTTAGCAAGTTATGAATTGAAGTATCTTGATACTCCTAGTATTGTTAGTATTAATGAGTGGGTAGAGGTATCTAAAAAATATAGTGATGAGAAAATTACTAAGATGCTAAATGGGGTTTTAGATAATATTTATCATAGTGAGGACGTAAATGAATAAAGAATACTTAACAGTTAGTCAGTTAACTAAATATATTAAATATAAGTTAGATAATGATGTTAATTTAAGAGAAGTTTATCTTAAAGGTGAGATATCTAACTTTAAAGCACACACTAGGGGACACT
>CASEDN010000120.1 GCA_949286645.1 uncultured bacterium | reverse complement strand
TAATCAATTCCTCCTCTTAGATAAAAGAAAGGAAGTTTTATATTATTAGCATCTTTTAGAGTATTAAGATAATCTTTACTATAGGCAAGTGCACCTACAGCAATTACTACTTTTACATTATATTTCTTTAATATTTTAGAAAGTCCCATTATTTTCGAAGCATAGATATAACTAAGAAATATTACTTCATCTTTTCCACTAACTTTAGCATCTTTATATGAATAACATGGGATATTTAACTCCTTACTAATCATTCTAGCATATCTTTCAGTATGCCCTGTTTTACTTTTATATATAATTACTCTACTCATTAAATTTCTCTCTTTTACTATACGGCTCTATAAGTTCAAACTTATATTCTTGCTCTACATTAGGATACTTTTCATGATTAACTTTTTCCATAAAGTCTTTTAAAGGTCTAACCCAACAACTTCCATCTTCATATAGTTTTCTATATATAACTAAATCTTCTAAAGTCTCACAGTCTTTAGCAACTTCTTCAACTAAATAATAATCTCCTTTAAAGTGCTTATATATACCATGGAGTTTAAGCTCTCTCATAATTATGCTTCTACTTCTCCTTTAAATTCAGATAGACTCCCATCTTCATTAACTATAGATGTTAAAGCTTTCTCAGCTTCTTTTAAATCTTTATCGCATTCACTAGCAAGTTTAGTTGCTTTAGTAAAATAATCTATCGCTTTATCTAGTTCTACATCACCATTTTCTAAAGCTTTAACAAGTGTTTCTAACTCCTCTATTTTCTCTTCAAATTTCATTTCTTTCTTTTCCATAATTAACTCCTCCTATTTTATAATGGCTTTTCTACTGCCATCTTTTAATTCTATATCTATTAAGTCATCTTTTTTTAAGTCTTTTATACTAGTAACAGCTTTATCATCAAGTTTAATGATACCATAACCCCTCTCAAGTGTTTTTAAAGGTGATAAAGTATCTAATTTACTTAATAATAAGGTATATCTTTGTTTAGTTTTATCTAAAATTACTAAGGGATTACTAAATAAAGGTCTTGTTCTGATATTGTTTAGTTTAATTTTTTCTTTATCGACAATAACCTTATAACTTTTTATAAGTTTTTCTGTCAAATTAGTAAATTCTTGCTTTTTATTGTTATATAAATCTATAGGTGTTAAAACGCTTAACTTACTCAACAATAATGCATATTTTTGCTTAGTCTTATCTAATATTACTAAAGGATTACTAAATAAAGGTCTTGTTCTGATATTGTTTAGTTTAATTTTTTCTTTATCGATAATAACTTTATAATTCTTAACTAAACTCTCTGTTAAATAATCAAGTTTTTGAATCTTAGCAGAATATAAATCTAAAGGATTATTTAAGATATAATGTCCCTTAATATTATCAAGTCTCTTTTTCTTTAATTCTAGTATTGTACCTACTGCTTTCCTACTTCTTAAATTTAACTGATTAATATAATTTATAACATCAGTTTTATTAGGAACTGCAATCTCTGCCGCTCCAGTAGGTGTAGGTGCTCTAAGGTCTGCTACAAAGTCTGCAATAGTAAAGTCTATTTCATGACCTACGGCACTTATTATCGGTATAGGACACTCAAATATTGCTCTTGCCACTATCTCTTCATTAAAGGCCCATAAATCTTCAATAGAACCTCCACCTCTACCTACTATTAGAATATCAAGATTATAATCTTCTGCTCGTTTAATCTGCCTTACAATATCTTCTTTAGCACCTTCTCCTTGTACTAAACTAGGTAAAAGTATTACTTCAGTTAAAGGAAATCTTCTATTAATAGTAGATATTATATCACGTATTGCCGCCCCTGTTGGTGCAGTTATAACTCCAACGCGTTCTGGTATTTTAGGAATATTTTTTTTGTATCTATCATCAAATAATCCTTCACTAGCAAGCTTTTTCTTTAACTGTTCAAAAGCTACATAAAGATTACCTACTCCATCTTCCATCATTTCATTAACGTAAATCTGATAACCACCTGTCGCTTCATAAACAGATATTCTTCCAGTTACAAGTATCTTCATACCATCTTCTGGAGTAAACTTAACTTTACTAGCACTACTTGCAAACATAACAGCATTAATTCTACTACCTTCATCTTTAATAGTAAAATAAAAGTGTCCTCTAGTATGAGCTTTAAAATTAGATATTTCTCCTTT
>CASEDN010000119.1 GCA_949286645.1 uncultured bacterium | reverse complement strand
TCAACTACTTCTCAAAAACTTCAATTCTTTAAAGAAATAATGGAACTATCTAATGAGAAAATGAGTAGTGAAGAATTTGTTAGTTCTGTAAAAGATGAAGTCTTAAATAACAACATCTATGTCTTTACTCCTAAAGGAGATGTTTTTGAACTACCTAAGGGAGCGACACCACTTGATTTTGCTTATAAAGTTCATAGTAAAGTAGGAGAGACTACAGTTGGAGCCTTTGTTAATGGTAATATCGTTCCTTTGGATTATGAATTAAAGAGTAATGATATCGTTAAAATAAATACTAATAAAAGTGCTCATCCATCTAAAGAGTGGCTAAATATAGTTAAAACTACAGGAGCACGTAATAAGATTAAGAGTTACTTTAGTAAGAATGAAAAAGAAGTTCTAGTAGAACGTGGTAAAGAGTTTTTAGAAAAAGAGTTAAGAAAAAGAAAAATACCACTTGTAGAGTTTTATAGTGATGAGAAGATTAAAGCAGTTTATAAAAACTTAAAAATAGATAATCTTGATGACTTATACTATGATATAGGTAGTGGTAAACATACTCCTAATAACGTTATTAATATAAATTATGAAAAACATGAAGAAGAAAAACCTAAACTACTTAAAAATATTGTCAAAATAAATGATAATGCTTCTGACATAATTGTTGATGGAATAGACAAAATAAAAGTAAGTATAGCATCATGCTGTAAACCAGTTCATGGTGATGATATAGTAGGATATATTACAAGAGGTAATGGTATTACTATTCATAGAAGTACTTGTCGTAATCTTGCTAGTATGGATGATAGATGTATTAAAGTAAGTTGGGATGATAAGCCTACTAATAAATACTATAGTGATTTACTTATTAGAACAGATACTCTTGATAATAAATTAATTGATATTACTAGTACTGTTAGTAAAGATAATGCTTCTATTACTAGTATTAAGACTATAAATAGAGATGAATATGCAACTTATGAGATGGAAGTAGTAATAAAAGATAAAGCTCATTTAGATAAATTAATACTAGATTTAGATAATTTACCATATATTACAAGTGTAGAGAGGTTGATATCATGAGAGTTTTAGTTCAAAGATGTAGTAATGCTAAATGTGTTGTTAATGGTAAAAATATTAGTGAAATAGATAATGGTTTAATGCTTCTTGTTGGTTTTACTGATACTGATAATAAAGATACTATCTTAAAGATGGTTAATAAGGTCATAAATCTTAGAATATTTCCTGATAGTAATGGAGTGATGAATCTATCTATTTTAGATACTAAAGGCTCTATTTTATCAATTTCTCAGTTTACTCTTTATGCTGATACCTCTAAAGGTAATAGACCTAGTTATATTAAAGCGATGGGTGGAGAGAAAGCTAAACTCTTGTATGAATACTTTAATAAAGTTTTAAATGGTTATGTTCCTACAAAGAGTGGAGTATTTGGTGCTGATATGTCTATTACTTTAACTAATATGGGACCTACTACAATTATGTTGGAGAGATAATTATGTATAAAAATAGAATAAATTATAAATTACTTAATTTCTTAATCTTAATGGGGCTTTTATATATTATAGTTACTAATATAGGTACTTGGTTTAATATATTTTCATCTATTATTAGTATCTGTATGCCTTTCATTATTGCTTTTGCTATTGCCTATGCACTTAATCCTATCGTTAGGAAACTAGTATCTAAAGGCGTTAGAAAGAGCGTTGCTGTTACCATTGTTGTAGTAGGAGTAACTGCTATCATTATTACTCTTTTAGTTATAACACTACCACTTCTATATAATCAACTTGTTATGTTTGCAACTAACTTTGGCAAAGTAATAGAAGATGTTGGAGATAAATTTAATATAAATTTGGATTTTATAGCAGATAGCAGTGAAGGTTATTTAAATGAAATAATTAATAGTTTAGGTAACTTCCTAAAAGACGGTTCTATTGATATAGTAGGTAAAACTGCCTCATTCTTAGGTAAAGTAGTAATTTGTTATGTTGTATCTATTTATTTTCTTGCTTATATGGATAATATTAGAAGAGCGATAGGGGACTTTTTAAAACAAGTTAAATATAAATATTTCCGTTATGTTAAAGCTTTAGATACAGAACTAAGTAATTATTTAAAGGGGCTATTAACCTTTATGGTTATTCAGTTCTTTGAATATTCTATAGTGTTTCTAATAGTGGGACATCCTAACTGGTTCTTATTTGGAGTTCTAGCTTCTCTTACTACTGTTATTCCTTATTTTGGAGGACTTATTACTAACTTGCTAGCTTTATTAACAGCATCAGTTATTAGTCCGACACTATTCATTGCCACTCTAGTTATTTGTTTAATATTCCCGCAGTTAGATGGTTATGTTATATCACCTAAAGTTTATGGTAAGACAAATAATGTTAATCCGTTAATTACGATTATGATGGTATCAATAGGAGGGACAGTAGGAGGACCACTTGGTATAATTATCGCTTTACCAATATATATTTTAATATCTGCGAGTTATCGTTTCTTTAAAAATGATATCAAAAAAGGTGTTAAAAAAGTAAAAGCTGAGATTAGTTAAATAAGTGTCAAGTAGTAGTGTAAACTTGAAAAATAAGTAAAATTGTGATAAACTTGTAAGTGCGTATTGAAAGTGAGAAGAAGAAAGTGGGTATTTTATGAGAGCTTTTTATCCGAATGAGGAGTTTAATAATATAATAATGCCAATTGTAAGTAATAGCGAGTATCAGAAGACAAAATCTTGCGTACATCATGGAATGGATAGATATTCTCATATGATGAGAGTTGCTTACTATTCGTATAAAGTGACTAAGTTTTGTCATTTAGATTATAGAAGTACAACAAGAGGAGCGGTTTTACATGATTTCTTTTTAGATGAGTATGATGAAAAGAAAGCTCATACATTAGTAAATCATCCTAAAATAGCTTTAGAAAACTCAAATAAGTATTTTGATTTAAATGATTTAGAGCAAGATATAATAGCTACACACATGTTTCCTGTTGGGAAAACTCTTCCAAGATACTTGGAAAGTTGGATAGTCAATATTGTTGATGACCTTGCTTGCTTCTATGAGAGAAGTTATGTCTTAAAGGAAAGTATGTCAGTTGCATGTAGTATGGTTATTTTATTGTTCATGGTATTTTTCAAAAGATGGTGAGTTTTATGAATATAAAAGAATTATTAGATGGTAGTATTAATAGTATTGATATAGATAAAGAATTTACTATTCCTAAAGAAAATTATGCTAATACTGAGATAATAGATTTAGAGGGAGTCAAAGTTAAAGGCAAATTAACTTATCCAAGTGATGATAATTTATTCTTAGATATAGAATGTTCTGGTACTATGAAATTAAATGATTCTGTTAGTTTAGTACCAGTTCTTTATCCTTTTTCTTTTAAAATTAGTGAAAATGTGATTGAAAAGTTAGAAAATGATCAATTTACTCTTGATATTATTAGTATTTTATGGGAAAATATAGTACTAGAGATCCCTATTCGCTATAGCGAAGTTACAAATTATGATGAATATACTGGGGATGGGTGGAGAGTTATTAGTGAAGATGATGTTAAAGATAATACTAATAATCCCTTTAAAGATTTATTAAAAGAAATAGAGAAGGAGTGATATAATGTTAAAGTTAGATATTCAAATGTTTGCAGTTCCTTTTAGAAAGGTATCTAAAACAAGAAAAAGAATGAGAAGAAGTCATAATGCTCTAGAAGTACCTGGTATGGTTAAATGTCCAAACTGTGGTGAAATGATTAAAGCACATCGTGTTTGTCCTAAATGTGGAAGTTACAAAGGAAAAACAGTTGTAGATATGACTGAGAAAGAAGAGGCTTAATAAAGTCTTTTTTTTATTGTTATTTTTATCCTTTGAAGATAAGAAGAGCAATACTTATATAAAGCATTTTGAAGTAAAAAAAGGAACTATTCAAAAAAATACTAGAAAAAATGCTTCTGCTGTTGAGATAACTACAGAAGATTATAATGATTTAATATTTTATATGGCTGATGGCTCTAAACCAAGGTATGCTAATATAGAAAATAATAAAGTTAGGGCTTTATAATTAATGAGTAAGCAGCATTTAAGGAATAAAGAATGCGAAGAAAAATTGGTTAGTAAAATGAGTAATAATATTGCAATGGCTGGCGGATGTGGTATAACAGGATTAATCTTTGCTGGCGTTATGGCAACAGGAGTTCCTAATCAAGATTATTTGTTATTTGCTAATGCCATAAGAATAGGTTTTCCAACAATAATTTTAGTATATGGTGGTATTAAAGGAATAATTGCTAAGAAGATATTTAATAAAATAAAAGAAATAAAAAAGAATGATTATTTACTTAAAAATGAAGAAGTACTAAGTGAAGCAGATTTAGAAAATGAAAATATATTAGAAAATGTTAAGGATAAAGATAAAGCAGTAATTGCAGAAATAAAAGAAGAAAAAGATAACTATCTAGGGTTAGTTACTACTCAAGAAGAAGTAAAAGATACTTCTGAAACTAAAGGAGAACCTTTGGTAAAAAAATAAAATTTATATAAATTTTGAAAAATCGATCTTATATGATAAGGTCATTTTTTGTTTTCTTTAGGCAAATTTAATAAATAGACAATTTTCTTATACAAATTATTAAAATTCTCTTTTTGCATTAATCTCTTTCTCATGTTAGTGTACTCACTACATACATGTATGAAAACAATTTTTGAAAGAGAGGTAAATTAATGGAAAATAATGAAGATGATAAATTTGTAAGCCTTTTAGCAGATAGTACTTTTAAGTATATGTTTAAAGATTATAGAGATTTTTTTAAAAAAGTGATTAAATCAACAACTAATGTTGATATAAGTGAATATGAACTTTATAATAATGAGATAAATAGTGGAAATAAAACTAGAGATTATAGATTAGATATACTACTAAAGAAAGATAATGATTTTATTATAATTGAAATGAATAAAAATGCTGATAAAAGGACTTTATTAAAAGCCAGAAAGTATTTATATGCTACTTAAGCACCGGACGGAGGACTAGTAGAAGGAGAAGACTTTAAAAAGATGCGTACTATTCTTATTAACTTTAATAATTCTAAATATAAAAATGATAAAGAAGCGATCAGTGTTGGATATGATTTAAGAAATGAAAAATATAATGATGTTATAGATGAAATAAAAATTTATGACATATATATTGAAAGTCTTTAAAATGTACGTTATAATGGTGGTAACGAAAAAGAAACATATTTAGCAATGTTTAGAGCAGAGTCTTTTGAAGAGATGAGAAATATTGCTAATGGTAATAAGGAGGCTTTGAAAGTAGTGGAAGAATTAGAAAGATTAAGTGAAAATGATGAGTTTAGAATCCTTTATGATGCTGAAAAAATGAGAAGAAAAGAAATAAACTCTGCAAGGCTTGATGGCTATGATGATGGATATAATAACGGTTATGGTAGTGGTTATGACGCTGGTGCTAAAGAAAAAGGAATAGAAATTGCAAAAAGCTTTCTTAAAAACGGTGTATCTCCTAACATAGTATCCGAAAGTACTGGTTTAAGTGCAGAAGAGGTAAACAAATTGCTTGAAGAATTAAACAGCTAATATCAATAAGGAGGCTTTGAAAGTAGTGGATAAATTAGAAAAATTAGCTGAAGATGATAAATTTAGAACAGATTATAATGTAGAATTAGTTAGAAGAAAACAAATAAACTCAGCAAGACTAGATGGATATGATGATGATTATGATGCTGGTGCCAAAAATGAAAAGTTCTCTATTGCTAAAAATCTTCTTAATATAGGTATATCTAAAGAAGATATAATAAAGTCAACAGGCTTAAGCGAAAAGGAGATAAACAATTTAATAGAAGAACTAAACAACTAATAGCAAAGAAAGAAGTAATTAAACTTCTTTCTTTAATCCTGATAAAAAGAGGTGTTAAAATGGGTTTTAACTTTAATGATAATTCTATTTATATTGTACCTAATAGTTTAAAAATGAAGCTATTAGATATCTTAGCGAATAGTAATAAAATATATAATATAACTTTTATAAGTTTAGAAGAGTTGGAAAAACATTATTTTTTTGATATAAAAGAAGATGCTTTGTTATATCTATTAGATAAAACTAATGAGAATATAGATGTCTTAAAATTAATGTTAAAAAATCTTTATAAAATAAATGTAAATAAAGATTATAAAGAAACTAAATTAAATAATCTTAAGAATTTATATTTAGATTTAAAAGATAATGATTATTTAATATTTGATAAGGGATATAGAGAATATTTATTAACTAAAAATATTTATATATTAGGTTATAGCATGTTGGAACCATATCAAAAAGAAATGTTAGATAGCATTAATACCAATTATTTAGATATTACTAGTAATCTATCTATAGATACAGTCTATAAATATCACTCTATGAAAGATGAGATAATTAGTACAGCATTAAAAATAAGAGAACTTAATAGTAAAGGTATTAGTTATAATAAAATTTTTCTAGCAGGAGTAGATAATAGTTATAACTATTTACTTAAAACTATCTTTAAGATGTTTGATATACCAATATACCTTAAATCTACTAATAAGATTACTTCTTTAATAAGTGTTAAAGATTATTTAAAAGATAAAGATATTAATCATATTAAAGATATTAATATAAAATCTAAAATAATGAAAATAGAAAGTGATTTAAGCTATGCTAAAAATAGTAAGTACTATAATATATTATTAAAAGATAGATTAGAAAATACGGGCCTAGATAGTATAGAATTATTAGAATCTGTTAAAGTTTTAAATGAAGCGATAGAAGTTCCTTATTTAGTTAGTGATGATGAATACTTATTTGTTTTAGGATTTAATCAAAATCATTTGCCTAAAATCTATAAAGATGAAGACTATTTAAGTGATAACCTAAAAAGCAAGTGTAATTTAAATACTTCTACTATTAAAAATAAACTAAGTAAAGATACCTTAGTTAAAGTCTTGGGGACTATTAAAAACCTTACACTATCTTATAAATTAACATCATTGACCGGGGAATATGCTAAGTCTAGTTTATTAAATGAGCTTAATTTAAAAGAAGTAGATAGTCTTGATTATAGTTATAACTATAGTAAAGAGTTTAATAATTATAGAGTGAGTAGTATCTTAGATACTTATTATAAATACCATGAGGAAGATAAAGACTTTGCCTTCTTAACTACTAATATAGATACTAGTAAATATACTAGTTTTGATCATAAATTTAAAGGTATTAATAGACCTATTACCCCTTACAGTCTATCATATTCTAGCATAGATGATCTTGCTAAATGTCCTTTTAAATACTATTTAAAACATATTTTAAAACTAGATAGTTTTGATGAGAATTTTAATACTAAAATAGGTAATATCTTTCATAGTGTCTTAAAAGATAGTTATAGTGATATCTTTTCTTTTGAAGATTCTCTTAATAAATCTTTAAAAGATAATCCTTTAGATAAGAGAGAAAATGTTTTGTTTAAAAAAATAGAAACTGAATTAAAAGAAATAGTTAATTATAATGAGAGAGTTGAAAAAAGAAGTTTTCTAACAGAGTTTTATGGAGAGAAAAGGTTAGAGATACCATTAAGCGAACACGCTACTCTAAAAGGTTTTATTGATAAGATATTATTAAAACCATTTCATGATAAGACTTATTATGCTGTTGTTGATTATAAGACAGGTAGTGCAACCTTAAATTTAGATTTTTTAGAAGATGGTTTATACTTACAATTACCTTTATATATTTACTTAATAAATAAAAGTAATCTATTTGATAATCCTTCTTTTGTAGGTTTCTTTTATCAGTACTTATTACAAAGTTATAAAGATAATGATGAACAGATTAAAAATTTAAAATTAGTAGGATATACAACCGATGATAAGATAATACTTTCTTATTTAGATGAAGATTTTGAAACAGATTCTTTTGTTAAGGGATTAAGTGTAAAAAAAGATGGAGAACTATCATCTAGAAGTAAAATTTTATCAGATAGTGAGTTAGAAGATATAATGAACTCTATTAATAAAGCCTTAGAAAAATCTCTTAAAATAATAGATAATAATGCATTCGATATTGCCCCTAAAATAATTAATAATAAAAATATTTCTTGTGAGTTTTGTCCATTTAAAGAAGTATGTTTTGTAAGTGCAAGTGATTTTATCTATCTAGAGAAGAAAGAAGGTGAATCTAATGCCTAAATTTACAGAAGAACAACAACTTGCTATCGATATGGAAGGAACAAATATCTTAGTAAGTGCAGGAGCAGGGAGTGGTAAGACTGCTGTTTTAACGGAAAGAGTTTTAAGAAAATTAAAAGAAGGTACTCATATTAATGAACTTTTAATACTAACATTTACCAATAAAGCTGCACTTGAAATGAAAGAGAGAGTTAGAAAAAAACTTAAAGAAAATGAACTAATAGATGAATTAGATTTACTTGATAGTAGTTATATTACAACCTTTGACGCTTATTCTCTTGCCTTAGTAAAAAAATATGCTGATACTATTCACTTATCAAGTAATATAACAATCGCTGAATCTAGTATTTTAGATCTTGCTAAAAAAGAAATATTAGATGAGATATTTTTAGATTACTATGATAAATGTTCTAAAGACTTTCTTAATTTAATTACTAAATTTTGTCTTAAAGATGATAAAACTATTAAGAAAAGAATATTAGAACTTGATAGTACCCTAGATTTAAAACTAAATAAGGATGAGTTTATTGATACTTATATCGCTAAATATTATAGTGATGAAGTAATAGATAAATATATTAAAGAATATTTAAGCCTTTTAAGTAAGAAAAAAGAAAATATAATAGACCTTTATGAAGAAGTTAGAAGTGTAGCATCTGATAAGTATTTAAATGACTTAGATGTAGCGTTTAAACCTTTTATTGATAGTGATACTACTTATCAAAGTATGAGAGATAATTTAGTAGAAAAATTACCTACTTCTAGGAAAGGGAAAGAAGATGTTTCTAAAGAGAGTTTAGAAAATTTAAAGACACTCTTAAATGAATTTAAAGATTTAGTTATTTATGAAAGTATAGAAGATATTAAAACTAGTATAATTAAGACTAAAGAATATATCTCTATAATCTTAGAGCTAGTTAAAGAACTAGATAAAAGATTTACTTTATATAAGAAAGAGAATAACTACTATACTTTTATGGATATAGAAAAACTTGCTATTAGTTTAGTTCGTGATAATTTAGAGATTAGAGAAGAAGTGGGTAACTCTTTTAAAGAAATACTAATCGATGAATACCAAGATACTAATGATATTCAAGAGACTTTTATTAGTTATATCGCTCATGATAATGTTTATATGGTAGGAGATATTAAACAGTCAATTTATCGTTTCCGTAATGCTAATCCATTTATTTTTAAAGATAAATATGATAATTATAAGAAAGAAGTTGGGGGACGAGTAATAGACCTTGCTAAAAACTTTA
>CASEDN010000118.1 GCA_949286645.1 uncultured bacterium | reverse complement strand
CTATATATAGTCAGTGCAATTTTCTCTTACTTACAAGCTTTCATTATGAGTGGTGTAAACCAAAAAGTTACCTTTAATTTAAGGGAACAAATATCTCATAAAATGCATAAATTACCACTTTCTTATTTTGAAAGTAAAACAACAGGAGAAATATTATCAAGAGTAACAAATGATGTTGATACCTTATCACAGAGTTTAGATCAATCAATATCACATTTGTTAACTTCTATTACAACTTTAATTGGTGTAGTAGTTATGATGTTAACAATAAGTCCTCTAATGACTTTAGTAACACTACTAATAGTACCTATCGCTTTATTCATGATGAGTTTTATTATGAAACACTCACAAAAATACTTTTTAAATCAACAAAAATATTTAGGGGATATAAATGGTACTATCGAAGAAGCTTATTCAGGACATACTGTTATTAAATTATTTAACGGAGAAGATAAGACGATAGAAGATTTTAATAAAACTAATGAAAAATTATATAATTCAGCTTGGCGTGCTCAATTCTTCTCTGGAATGATGCATCCAATTATGAACTTTATTGGTAATATTGGTTATGTATTAATATCTATTTTAGGAGGATATTTAGTCATAAAGAATAAAATAGAAGTAGGTGATATCTTATCATTTACCCAGTATATTAGAAACTTTATGAATCCTCTTGCCCAAATTGCCCAAATTGGTAATATGATTCAATCAATGGTTGCATCTGCTGAAAGAGTCTTTGAATTCTTAGAAGAAAAAGAAGAAATACCTGAAGTTAAGAAAGTAACATATGACTTAGACAAGATGGGTAATACAGTTACTTTTGAAGATGTTAAGTTTGGTTATAATAAAAATAAAATTATTATCAATGACTTTAATGCAACAATGCATAAGGGACAGAAAATTGCCATTGTTGGACCAACTGGAGCAGGTAAGACAACTATTGTAAAACTATTAATGAGATTCTATGATGTTAACTCTGGTTCTATTAAAATAGATGGAGTTGATATAAAAGATATGAAACGTGATGATTTAAGAAGTCTCTTTGGTATGGTTTTACAAGATACATGGCTATATAGTGATACTATTAAAGAAAATATTCGTTATGGTAATTTGAATGCTAATGATGAAGCCGTATATGATGCAGCGATAGCATCTCACGTTGATCACTTTATTAGAACAATGCCAGAAGGTTATGATATGGTTCTAAATGAAGAAAGTGATAATGTATCAGCAGGTCAAAAACAATTACTAACAATCGCTAGAGTTATTCTAAAAGATCCAAAAATATTAATTTTAGATGAAGCGACAAGTAGTGTAGATACCAGAATGGAACAGTTAATCCAGGAAGCAATGGATAACTTAATGGAAGGAAGAACAAGTTTTGTTATTGCTCATAGACTTTCTACTATTAAAAATGCTAACCTTATATTAGTAATGAGAGATGGAGACATAGTAGAACAAGGAACACATGATGAATTACTTAAGAAAAATGGTTTCTATGCAGAACTTTATAATTCACAATTTGAAAGTGTTACAGAATAGATGGATTTTTTTCATCTATTTTTATCTTATAAAAATTGGCACTCATTATTGACAATTGCTAATCAAAGTGTTATTCTACTTAATGTAAATAAGAAAGAAGAGTGATTAATTTGAAGAAAAAACAATTTAAAGCTGAATCTAAAAAGTTATTAGATTTAATGATTAATTCTATTTATACTAATAAGGAGATATTTCTAAGAGAGTTAATCTCTAATGCAAGTGATGCTATTGATAAACTTTATTATGAATCACTTACTAATAAAAATATTAAAGTTAAGAAAAAAGACTTAGAGATTAGATTAATACCTGATAAAGATAGTAGAACTCTAACTATAGTTGATAATGGTATTGGTATGACTGAAGAAGAGTTAGAAAATAATTTAGGTACAATCGCTAAGAGTGGTTCGGAATTATTTAAAGAGAAAATGGCTGATGATAAAAATATGGCTATTATAGGACAATTTGGTGTAGGTTTTTATTCTAGTTTTATGGTTAGTGATGAAGTAGAAGTTATTAGTAAAGCTTATAATAGTGATAAAGCTTATCATTGGGTATCAAGAGGTGCTGATGGATATTCTATTGAGGAAGTAGATTATGATAAGAATGGTACTAAGATTATTCTTCATTTAAAAGAGAATAATGAAGATAATAATTATGATGAATATCTAGAAGACTATGCACTTGAAAGATTAGTTAAGAAATATTCTGATTATATCTCTTATCCTATAAAGATGAAAGTAGAGACTATTACTAAAAAAGATGATAAAGAAGAGAAAAAAATAGAAGATAAAACACTAAACAGTATGGTTCCTATTTGGAAGAAAGGGAAGAGTAGTGTAAAAGATGAAGATTATAATTCATTCTACACAGATAAATTCTATGACTATGAAGCACCTTTAAAAGTAATACGTAGTGAAGTAGAAGGAAGATGCTCTTATACAACCCTTTTGTTTATACCATCTCATGCTCCATATAATTATTATTCTAAAGACTATGAGAAAGGACTTGAACTTTATTCTAATGGTGTTCTAATCATGGATAAATGTTCTGATCTTTTACCTGATTACTTTAGTTTTGTTAAAGGTGTTGTAGATAGTGAAGATATATCTTTAAATATATCAAGAGAAACTCTACAAGATAATTATCAAATTAAATCTATCGCTAAATCTCTTGAATCTAAGATTAAAAAAGAGTTAGAGAAAATGCTTAAAAACGATAGAGAAAACTATGAGAAGTTCTTTAAAGACTTTGGAATGCAACTTAAAGTAGGTATTTATGAGTCTTATGGTATGGCAAAAGAGACATTACAAGACTTATTACTTTTCTATTCATCTAAAGAGAAGAAAATGGTTACACTTTCAGAATATGTTTCTAATATGAGTGAAGATGATAAGACAATTTACTATGCATGTGGTGAAACTATAGATAAGATAGATTTATTACCTCAAGTTGAAAGTGCTAAAGAAAAGGGAATAGATATCTTATATTTAACTGATTACTTAGATGAATTTGTCTTTAAAGTAATGATGAACTATAAAGATAAAACCTTTGTTAATGTGGCAAGTAGTGATGCAAACCTAGAAAGTGATGAAGAAAAAGCAGAATTAAAGAAAGTTAATGAAGAATATAAAGATATGTTTACTAAGATGCATGATGCTCTAAATAATGGCGTTAATGAAGTAGAGTTTACTCATCGTTTAAAGAATCATCCTGTATGTTTAACAAGTAAAGGTGATGTGTCAGTTGAAATGCAAAAAGTAATGGATGCAATGCCAACAGATACTGGAGTTAAGGCAAATACTGTTATGGAAATTAATGAAGATCATCCTATTGCAGATAAACTAAAATCTTTATATGAAAAGAAAGATTATGAGACATTAGAAAAATATAGTAAAATACTATATGCAGAAGCTAGACTTATTGAACGAATGAGTTTAGATAATCCAACAAAAATAAGTAATTTAATTAGTGAATTACTTGCTAAATAAAAAAGGATAGGTAATTATTAACATTACTTATCCTTTTTACATGTACTTCCAATACACTCATTATAATATGGAGAATTTTCCATTAGTTTTTTATCAATATAATCATTACCAAGTTCTTCTGATAATGTCTCTTTACAACTAAATAAATTAGTACCAAGACCTAATCTTTTACCATTTATCTTAACACCTAAAGCTGCTAGAGTAGTAGGGTAATAATCAAAGGTTGTAAAACTACTATTCTTGTTGCATTCAGTATCAACTGCTGAATTTATAAAGACATTATATACACTTCTATTATAATTAGAATCAATCTCATCAAAAGAATAAGTATTCATACTTAGATGATCTCCAACTAATACAATAGTTGTATTTTCATAGAAATCTTGTTTCTTAATCCACTTAATAAACTCATCTAATTTCTCACTTGAACAGTCTATTGCTGTTAAATATTGGTTATCATAAGTATCTTTGCAAGTATTATCAGTATAACCATCAGGAAAATGGGTATCAACTGTTAACATAGTAAAATTAAATGGTTTATCACTTTTAGATATTTTTGTTAATTCTTCTTTGGCATAATCAAATAACTTTGTATCTTCATAACCCCAAAACACATAATAATCTTCATCTATTATTCCGTCTTCTATAGCAGTATAATAGTCAAATTCAGTATAATTACCATGATTTTCAAAGTAGTTTCTTCTTCCTCCAAATGTTAAATCAGAACCTACCATAATATATTGTCTATATCCTTCTTTTTTTAAGATATCACCTATAGAATATGCTCCTGGAAGAGTAGTACCTGCTTCATATGTACTTACATCATCTTGATTAAAAACAGTTTTTAAAGGAATACCTGCAGTATGAGCGACCATAGCAGCCATCGTCCAAGAGGTATTATAAGCCATATGGGCTCCTCCTACTAAGTTATTAGAAGAAAAGTTAATATTATTTTTGGCAAGCTCTGTTAATTCTGGCATGTAATTAATATCATAAGCTCCACCGTTTTCTTTATCAGCATAAGTAGATTCCATAGACTCTAGAAATATATATATTAAATTTCTTTTTTCTTCAGGGAATTCTAAATCTACATTTTTAGGATTAACATATAGTGTTTCAAAGAAATTAGATTCTATATTATTATATTTAATATAGTCATATATGTATAAACTACTGGTAACATGATAGGTAGAGTAGATAATTAAACTTACTATAAAGAAAAAACTTATAATCTTATAGAAATTTATTTTTATTGTTTTACTTTTTATCTTAATTTTTATAAATACTTCTATATTATTAAATAGTTTTGCTATTAAAAAGATAATAATAGTTAGTATTAAAGAAATTAATATACAATCTTTAATAAAACTTATAATCATCTCATTGCTAGCAGTACTTACAGAATTAGTTAAAGTAAGTAATATTTGTTCAAAATTATTAATTTGTGCTTTATCTAAAGCCCAATTTGTACCAAAGATAATAACAAGTGCTAGAAGTATTAGAAAATAGTATAAAATGAATTTACTTATTTTTACTTCTTTTTTTACTACTTCTTTTTTTCTCTTTTTTATTTTTTTCATTTTTTACTTTTTTCCTTATCTCTAAATTTATATCTATATTAGCACTTATTACCTTTAATATATATGGTAAGATAATAGCGACTATTAGACTAAGCCACATATATTTTAAACAAAAATCATAAGTAAAAGTAGAATTTTGATAATTTAAGGAATTATCACTACTAAAAATATAAATAAAAGTATTCATAATCGTTGTGATTAGAAATGTATAACATAAATACTTTAATACTAAATCCCTAGTACTTTTGTTAGTTTTATCTATTCTTTTTTCTATAAGAATAGAAATACTAGCAGGCATTAACATACATATTAAAAACATATTACCACGTCCTTACTTCTAAATATGTTATATTATAATAGGAAAATAGAGAAAATACAATTCTAAATTTTGGCAGTATCAAAGAATAAGATAATATGAAAATAGAGTTTATAAAGCGTATAAAATACTTTTTAAGTAAAATAGTCAAACTAATTATTTACAATTTAGTATCTTTTGATATAATAACCATAAGTGTTAGTGAAAAGAGTGATGAATATGTCTAATAATATTAAGTTTAAATATAATCATAAAGATTTTGATGAAGATATAAGTGAGGCGATAAAAAGAGTAGAAGATGCTTTTTTTGATTATCAAAATAATCCTAATATTAAGAGGAAATATTTGGATTTAAAAGAGTCTATCTATGATTTATGTCTAGTTTTAAAAGAAAAAGTAATAGAGGGGACAATAACTTCTGTTAATGCAGAAGAAATGAAAAATTATTATTGGGGGTTATTATTGAAATGATAGATTTTACAAATTGCAAAGAATTACTAAATACATATGGTGGTTCTGAGAAGAAGAAAAAAATTATATTTAATGATGAAATTTATTTGTTAAAGTTTCCTGATCCAATACGAGAAAAGAATAAAACGTTATCATATGTTAATAATCAATTTTCTGAGTATATAGGCTGTCATATCTTTAAAGAATTGGGTATAAAAGTACAAGATACAATTTTAGGAATATATAAAGATGGTGATAAAGAAAAAGTATGTGTCGCTTGTCGTGACTTTGCCAATGATAAAATGGAATTAATAGAATTTTCTAAACTTGCTAATAGTATAACTTCATCAGATGTTAAATTTTCAACTAATATAGAAGATATATACGAGATTATTAAACAAACTGCTCAAATTAAAGATAAAAATAAAATTATTGATGGCTTTTGGGATATTTTTGTAATTGATTTATTAATTGGAAATAAGGATAGACATTTAGAAAATTGGGGAATTGCTAAACTTCCTAATGGTGATACTACTATATCTCCTGTTTATGATTGTGGTTCTTGTTTTTTTCCACTATATTCTAAAGAAGAGGTAGAAGAGTTACTAAGTAATAAAACTGAATTAAAAAATAAAGCTTATAATGTTAAATCGGTATATAAACTTAATGGTAGTCCTATTTTTTATCGGGATATTGGAAAGATAGATAATATTGATTTGAAAAATGCAATTTTAAGAATTGGAAAAAGAATAGACTTAGATAAGTTAAAAGAGGTTATTAATAAAACACCATTTTTGTCTTCAGAATATAAAGAATGTTTTATTATTGCTATGGAAATAAGATATAAAGAAATATTTAAAAAGGTATTTGATAAAATTAAAGACTCTAACTAATTAGGGTCTTTAATCTTCTAAAATCATTTCTTTATCTTTAAAATAATAATGTTTATTACATATATCTCTTAACTTAGGTCTATGAGTTACGATAATTAAAGTTTTATCGTTTAAGTACTTATTTATCATATCATAAATCTTTTCTTCTGATAGAATATCTAAATTAGAAGTTGGTTCATCTAAAATGTATATTTCTTTATCTAATAAAATACCTCTAATAATATTTAATCTTTGTTTTTGACCAGTAGATAGTCTTATACCTTTTTCACCAACTATAGTATCAAGACCATGTTCTAGACTATTAATCCAATCAAGAAGTCCTGCTTGATTTAGATATTCATTTAATTTTTTATCGCTTATATTTTTACCTAATAAGAGATTATCTCTAATAGATAAATCAAAGAGGTCTGTTTCTTGAGAAATATAAGCGACATCTGGAGCTTTACTACTTTCTTTATCATTAACTAAATATTTATTATCATCTATCTTATAAAATCTACAGAATAGATTAAGAAAGGTAGATTTACCTTGACCAGATTCTCCCATTATACTTACTTTATCTTTTTTATCTACCTTGAAGTAAAGTATATTTATAACATTTTTACTTTTCTTACTATATTTAAACTCTATATCTTTTAAAGTAATATTATTAAAGTTTTTAAATTTAGGTTGCTTTTCCTCTTTTGTTAAAACTTTTTCTATTTGATTATTAGCAGATTTAAATTTATTTAAATTAACAAATAATCTACCAACACCTCTTAATTCAGTACTAAGACCACTAAACATAGAAGAATAGAAAACTATATAACTAAAAACATCATTACCATTTTTCATACTTATAAATAAGCTTATTAAAAGTATGGCATATAACATATAAATTAAAGCATTAATACCATCCCATCTTAGAGAAGCATAAATAGTGTTTTTTCTCATTGGCTTTTTAATATAACTAAACTTTTCACTTATTTTATTAGTGGCAAAAGTAAGAGCATCATAATTTTTAACTACTTTTACATTTTCTATAAAATCAACATTAGTAGCAGTGTATTTGGCATAGATGTCATTATAATTTTCTTGTAATTTAACATTGTATTTAGAAATAATAACATTATAAATTATAATGAAAATAATAAAGATAATACAAATTATGAACACAAGTTTACTTTGATTAAAAACTTGAATTAAAAATATAGTAATGGCAACTATAACTCCGTTGATAGTTAGCATCAATTCATTTAAAAGATTATATGTTTCATTACTGACGGTATCTATCTGGCTTTTTAAAAAACCAGTATGAGTATTATTAAGTTTAGATATTTTCAAATTACAAAGTCTTTTAAAATAAGATAGTTGTAAATCTTTTTTAGTATTTTCTAGAAATACCACTACTTTTGTATTCCACAATACATTACAGAATATTTCTATAACTTTAAGAACAATAGTAAAAATAATTAGCATTTTAAATTTATCTAGAGTAAATGGTACAGTTAAGTAAACTGATAAAACTACAGGCATTAGATATAGACATAAATTTTCTAAAAAAGCATTAAGAAAACATAAAGCATATTTCTTTTTATTTAATATTTTAAAGGGATACATAACACACCTACTTTACAATAGAACCTATATCATCAGTGATAAGAGCTTGTTTTAACATACCAGGTTTATTTATATTGAAGACAATAATAGGAATTGACTCTTCCATACATAGAGTAATTGCTGTTAAGTCCATTACTTTTAACTTTTTGTTTAACACTTCATTATATGTTGTTTCCTTAATTAATTTAGCATCTTTATACTTTTTAGGATCTTTATCATAAATACCATCTACATTAGTTGCTTTCACTAAAATATCAGCATTAATCTCTGCTGCTCTTAAGGCTGCTGCCGTATCAGTTGAAAAGAATGGATTACCCGTTCCACAACCAAATATTACAACTCTACCTTTTTCAAGATGTTTCTCACATTTTTCACGTAGATAGAACTCAGCAACTTTTCTCATTTCAATAGCAGTTTCAACACGCACTGGAACATCTATTTGTCTAAAAGCATCTTGCAAAGCTAGAGCATTCATAGTAGTTGCAAGCATACCGATATAATCAGATGTTTGTCGCTCCATAAAGTCATTCGCTCTACCTCTCCAGAAGTTTCCTCCTCCTACAACTATTGCAATAGAAAAGCCCATATCAAGACAATCTTTAACTTCTTTAGCAATTTCTATAACTCTTTCAAAGTCAATACCATTATCTTTAGAACCACTTAAAGCTTCTCCTGATAACTTTAATAAAATTCTTTTTTTATCCATGTTTTCACTTCCTTGCTATTAGTATATCATGTCGTATTTTTAGTAGCAATTTTTTCTTTTAAAAATAAATTATCTTTGTTATACTTGTTTTATAGCGAAAGGATAGTGATTAAATGAAATATGTTTATGCCTTTAGTGAAGGTAATAAGGATATGAGAGAGTTGTTAGGAGGAAAAGGAGCTAATCTTGCAGAAATGACAAGAATTGGATTACCTGTACCTCGTGGGTTTACTGTAACAACTGAAGCTTGCTTAAAATACTATGATGATAATGAAGAGGTTAGTGAGGATATTAAAGAAGAAATCTTTAAAGAATTAGCTAATCTTGAAAAGTTAACTGGTAAGACTATGGGAGATGATAAAAATCCATTATTAGTATCAGTTAGAAGTGGGGCAAGAAGCTCTATGCCAGGAATGATGGATACAATCCTTAATCTTGGTATGAATGATGAAGTAGTAGAAACACTTGCAAGACTTACAGATAATAAAAGATTTGCTTATGACTGTTATCGTCGTTTTATTCAAATGTTTGCAGATGTAGTTATGGGCTTTCCAAAGAGTTCTTTTGAATATTTATTTGAAGATATTAAGAAAGAAAAGAATGTAGAACTTGACACTGATTTAACTGCTGATGACTTAGTTGAAGTTGTAGATAGATACAAAGAAGAATATAGAAAACATGCTGGTGAGGAGTTTCCACAAGATGCTAAAGTGCAACTAATAGAAGCGGTAAAAGCTGTCTTTAGAAGTTGGAATAATGATAGAGCGATTACTTATAGACGTCTTAATGATATTCCAGGTGACTGGGGTACTGCTGTTAATGTTCAAGAGATGGTTTATGGTAATATGGGTAATACTAGTGGAACAGGTGTAGCATTCACAAGAAATCCTGCTACTGGAGAAGCTAAGTTATATGGAGAATATTTAATTAATGCTCAAGGAGAGGATGTAGTTGCAGGTATTAGAACTCCACAGTCTATTGATACTTTAAAAGAAGTTATGCCAGAGTGCTATGAAGAGTTTGTTAAGATATGTAAAACACTAGAAGACCATTATAAAGATATGCAAGATATGGAGTTTACTATTGAAAATGGTAAGTTATTTATGCTTCAAACTAGAAGTGGTAAAAGAACGGCTGAAGCTGCTCTTAGAATTGCAGTAGAACTTGTTAATGAAGGTAAAATTAGTAAAGAAGAAGCACTTTTAAGAGTAGAACCTAAACAACTAGAACAATTATTACATCCTGCTTTTGATAAAGATGCCTTATCTAAAGCGAAAGTTATTGGTAAAGGTTTAGCTGCTTCTCCTGGGGCTGCTACAGGTCATTTATATTTTAGTGCTGAAGACGTTATGAAGGCTCATGAAGAGGGAGTAGAAGATATAATATTAGCAAGAGAAGAAACATCTCCAGAAGATATTGAAGGTATGAATATCGCTCGTGGTATTTTAACAGTTAGAGGTGGAATGACTTCCCATGCTGCAGTTGTCGCTCGTGGTATGGGTACTTGTTGTGTATCAGGATGTTCTGATGTAGTAGTTGATGTTAATAAGAAAACTTTAACTACTAAAGACGGTAAAGTATTTAAAGAAGGAGACTATATTAGTTTAGATGGTTCAACTGGTAATGTTTATGGAGAAGAGATAAAAACAGTTCCTGCATCTATTAGTGGAAACTTTGAAACATTCATGAACTGGGCTGATAAGATAGCAGACCTAGAAGTTAGAACTAATGCTGATAATCCTAGAGATGCTAAAGTTGCAAGAGATTTTGGTGCTAAAGGTATTGGACTTTGTCGTACAGAGCATATGTTCTTTGATAGTGAGAGAATCTTTAACTTTAGAAAGATGATAGTCGCTCCAACTTTAGAAAAACGTGAAGAAGCACTAGATGAGATTTTACCTTATCAAAAAGATGACTTTAAAGAGTTATTTAAAGTAATGGATGGTTATGAAGTTACTATTAGATTCTTAGACCCACCACTACATGAGTTCTTACCTCATACTGATGATGAGATTAAAGCTCTTGCTAAAGATCTTGATATGGACTTTGTTTCTTTAAAGAATAAAGTAGAGTCACTAAAAGAATTTAATCCAATGATGGGACATCGTGGATGTCGTCTAGCTGTTACTTATCCAGAGATTGCTGTTATGCAAACAAAAGCTGTTATAAATGCTGCTTTAGAAGTAGAAAAAGATGGTATTAAAGTAACACCTGAAATTATGATACCTTTAGTAGGAGATGTTAATGAATTAAAATATGTTAAGAATATAGTAGTTGAAACAGCTGATGCTATTATTAAAGATAATAACAGTGATTTAAAATATAAAGTAGGTACTATGATAGAAATACCAAGAGCTGCCATTCTAGCAGATAAAATAGCAGAAGAAGCAGAGTTCTTCAGTTTTGGTACTAATGATTTAACCCAAATGACTTATGGATTCTCAAGAGATGATGCTTCTAAGTTCTTGAGTGATTACTATGAGAAGAAAATATTTGTAAATGATCCTTTCGCAAGCCTAGATACTGTTGGTGTAGGTAAATTAGTAAAAATGGCTTCTGAACTTGGTAGAAGTACAAGAAGTGATATCAAACTAGGTATCTGTGGAGAACATGGAGGAGATCCTAAGAGTATAGCTTTCTGTCAAAAAGTTGGTCTTAACTATGTTTCTTGTAGTCCATTTAGAGTACCTGTAGCAAGACTTGCTGCTGCAAAAGCTAAATTAGAGAATTAATTATGTCTTTATATGATAGAATGCTTAATATTGCTAATCTAAATAAAGAATTTATTATTAGAAAAGCAATAGAAAATACTAAAAGAGACTTAGATGGATTAGATTATGAAAGAATGTGTTTAGTATATAGCAGTTATTTATATGAAAATTTAAAAGAGTTATCATGCCTTG
>CASEDN010000117.1 GCA_949286645.1 uncultured bacterium | reverse complement strand
CCACTAATTCAGACTCTATGATAAAATGCGACACTTTAATACTAGATAAAGATAGTATTAGTGATACAATACCTACAAATATAGTCTCTAATAATAGTAGTACCATTGAACATGAAGCGACTGTTTCTAAGATAAATGATGCTAGTATTTTCTACTTAGAAAGTAAAGGGCTACCTAAAGAAACTTGTGAAGAACTAATAGTATTAGGATTCTTAGAAGAATTTAGAAAAGAACTACCTATGGAGTATGCAGTTGAACTAAATCAAATTTTGAAAAAAAACTTATAATTTTATAAATTGCTCTTAAAAAGAAAGAGTAATTATAATATTTCTTAAATAAAATTACAAAAAGTATCAAAGAAAATTGCTTAAAAAGCAATTTTTTTATTTTGCGACAAAAATAAAAATATGTTACCTTATCCTCTGAAAGGAGGAGTTATATGTTAAATAGTTTAATTTTAGTAGGTCGCCTAACTAAAGATATTGATATCAAAGAAACAGAGACAGGAAAAAAAGTAGGAACTATTTCTTTAGCAGTTCCGCGTTCTTTTAAAAATATGGATGGTGTTTATGAAACTGATTTTATTAATTGTACACTTTGGGAAGAAAAAGCAAAACTTACTAAAGAATACTGTAAAGTTGGAGATATAGTTGGCATTAGGGGTAGACTGCAAAGTAACATAATTAAAACAGATGAAGGCTCTAGATACTTCCTTGAAGTAGTAGCAGACAAAGTCACTTTTCTGTCAAATAAGAAGAAAAACGATGTCAAAAATATCGATAATTAGTCGTTTTAAAGCTTATTTTACAATATTTTTAAAATAATAGTTGACTTTCGTTGTCAAAAAGATTTATATTTTAGTAAACAATTAATTAAGGAGAGACAAATATGCTTTTAAGTAAACGTTTAAAAGAGTTGCGTATATCTAATGGATTAACGCAACGTGAGTTGGGCGAGCGTGTAAATGTTACAAAAGTAAGTATTTGTTGTTATGAAAATGGCACGAGAGTACCAACTCTAGACACATTAACAAAATTAGGAAAGGTTTTAGATGTAGATGTTGATTATCTTTTAGGTTATGATAATCCAATTAAAGCCAAAGGTAAAAACAAAAAAGTAACTAATATGGCTAAAGAAGAAATTGAGTTTATTACTGAAATACGTAAACTTGAAAATATTCATCAAGCCATTATTGAAAATCCAAAAAAGGCAATCAATATAATAAACAAGGGATTAGATAATTAATCTCTTTTTAATTAGGTTAGTAACATTATAAACTTACATATAATTTATAATATATTCTATCTAATTAAAAAAAAGAAAGAGAAACATATTTAGGCTATTGAAAAACAACCTTAACTATGTTAACATGAAATTATTGAAGATGAAGGAAAGAAGGTAAAAAATATGAAAAAAATACGTTTACAATATGTTACCTGGGAGGGGGCAGTTTAGTAATAATATAAGTAATAGCATTACTTTCTTTTCTTATGGTCTAAGAACAGGATAATAGTATTCTGTTCTTTTTGTGGTTAAAGAAAGTGAGGTAATTATGAAGAAATTATTATTAGAAACAAGTTTTAGTAAGATATATATGATAGTAATGATATTAATAACACTCTTAATATTAGGAGGATACTTTTCTTATGCTATGTTTACAGTAACCAAAGAGAAAAGTAATGCTATAAGTATCGTAACAGGTAATTTAACTTATAAGTTATTAGTAGATGGAGAAAAATCTAATACTTTAAGGGTGCCTGCAAATAGTAGTAAAGAGTTTGTAGTAACTGTGTCTAATCCTAATAATAGAATAGCAAGATTTAATTTTTATTATGTGGGAGATTTAATTGCAGAAATTGATACTGGATATATTGAAAGTGATGGATATAATGCAGCTCCTTCTTCTATTGGTGTGAATTTAGAAAAAGCTGGTAGTGCTGGTTCTAGTAATAATTATTTAATTAGAGTGAATAATATAACAGATAAGGAAATCGGAATAGAACTAGGAGTAAGTGTAGGGCTTGATTATAATGATTTAGAATTACCAAATAATTGCCATGCATTTAGAAAATTAACAATAACAGGAAAAGTAAAAGATGTATTAGAAGATGATATAATGAATAGATTGAACTATGAAGATAAAGAACAAACTTTTATAACGGGAGAAGAACCATACAATTATATCTGGTATAGTGGAAAGTTATGGAGAGCTGTTTCTACTGATCCTAATGACAATAGTGTAAAATTAATTACTCAATGGACAATGTCGGCAATAACATATTCAAGTAGTAGTACAGCTTTTGAAGGTAGTTATATGAAAACCTGGTTAAATGATACAACAGTAGATGGTTTTTTAAGTAATTTAAGAGATTATGAAAGTTTTATAAAGACAGATAGTGTTTGGAATGCAACTATGACTACAACAACGGATAAACCACCTAAGACAACAATGGTAACTGCACCGGTAGGGTTATTAAATGTGTATGAATATACAATGAGTTATAGTGGTACTACAGCAACTGCTGGTTATTTAAATGATGGACTTTTGTGGAATACTATTACGCCATTAGATAACACTAATCTTCAATTTGTTGATTATTTTGGAAATGTATCTTCTGAGTCAGTTATTATTTCTTACGGAGTACGTCCTAGTATAAATTTAAAGAGTGAAGTGAAAGTAGTAGATGGAAGAGGAACCGAAGAAAATCCATATCGTTTAGAGGGAGATAATGATACTAACTTAAATGGTACAAAATTAAATACAAGATATAGTGGAGAATACATAAGATTTGGTAATGATGAGAATAATCTATATAGAATAGTAAGTCATGAAACAAAAGGATTGACTAAGATTACTAGTGCTGAGCCTTTAAAAAATAATAATAGCTTTGTATTTTCAGCATTTGGAACTAATAGTGCTTTTCTTAATCCTAATCAAATAGTAGTATTTTTACATGAAACATATTTGAATAATTATGTAAGTGAAGAATACAATAACTTAATAGAGCCTATTACGACTTGGTATTTTGGAACAATAGCTAATGGAACTGACTATAGACTTGCCAAATATACTGATGCATCTATGACTAATACAACAACGAGTGCGGTTGCTAAAGTAGGATTATTAAGATATGGAGAATTAATGACATCACAAACAGCTAGGTTTGCAGAGGGAGATATTGTGATTAATGAAAATACAGTTAGATATTGGTTAATAAATTCATATGATGGTCGTAGGGTTGCGGTTATAATTCAAAACGGAACAGGAAGCTCATCTTATTCTACAACGAGTTATGGTGTCAAGCCGGCTTTAAATCTAAAATCTAATGTTATAATAACTGGAGGAGATGGAACAAAACAAAATCCGTTTACGATAGAACTAGGATAGATTATTCTAGTTTTTTTACGTCAAATATTTCTCTTTTTCTTTTATCATTTTCTAATTTGTAATAAAATATATATTGTTAGAAAAGAGGATATTTATGAATGAAGTAATTATTGAAGAAATTAGCAAAGACTTAGATATTAGTAAAAAACAGGTAATAACTGTTTTAAAATTATTAGAAGAAGGAAACACTATTCCTTTTATTGCGAGATATCGTAAAGAAGCGACAGGGGCTTTAAATGAAGAAGTTATAAAATCTATAGATGATGTTTATCAGTATCAAGTTAATCTTTTAAAACGTAAAGAAGATGTTATTAGATTAATTGATGAAAAGGGATTACTTACTGATGAGTTAAAATCTTCTATTATGAAGTGTACTAAACTTGTTGAAGTAGATGATTTATATCGTCCTTATAAAGAGAAGAAAAAGACTAAAGCAACAGATGCTATTAATAATGGATTAGAGCCTCTTGCTAAGCTTATTATGTCTTGTCCAGTTAAGGGAGATATTAATACTATTGCAAGTCGTTATGTAAATGATAAAGTTAAGACTGTTGAAGATGCAGTTATGGGAGCAAAGTATATAATTGCCGAATGGATTAGTGATAATGCTTATTATCGTAAATGGATTAGAAGTTATATCTTTAAAGAAGGGGTTAT
>CASEDN010000116.1 GCA_949286645.1 uncultured bacterium | reverse complement strand
TTAGAGTCTTAGAAGACTCATTTCAAAAGTTTGAAGAAAAAAGAAAAACTACAGAAATATATTTCAATGGCCAAATTTATGATGCATACTCTAAAATACAAGAAATATTTAATAGTGTTAAAAAGAAACTAATAATAATTGATGGATATGCAGATAATATAATGCTAGATATTATAAAAAGATTAAAGATAGAAGTAACAATTATAACTAAACCTAATAATTTACTTACCTTACAGGATATAGAAAAATATAATAAACAATATAATAACTTAACTGTTATATATGATAATACATTTCATGATAGATATTTTATTATAGATGAGAAAATAGTCTATCACTCTCGGTGCTAGTGTAAATAGAATAGGTTATAAAACTTTTTCTATTACTTTAATAGGCGATAGTCATGTAAAAGAAACATTATTAAAGAAAATAAATAAAATTATTTAAGATACAGTAAAAACTAGGAGGAAAAATATGAATTTCATAATTGAAGAAGGAAATATTAATGATATTAATGAAGTGGTAGATGCTATTAAGTATTTACATGACATAATTGAGAATAAAGAATGGTATGCAATAGGACTTGCTGATTATGATAAGATTTTAAATAAATTAAATGATAAAGCTATTGTTGTTAAGGTTTTATATCAAGATGATTTGGCAGGCTTTCTAATAGCAGAGCGACATATTAATCCAAATGGTGAACTTGCAGAAGAAATACCTAAAGATGAGTTATCTTCATCTATTGAAATGGATAATGCCGGAGTTTTACCAAAATATAGAGGAAATCATTTACAAGAACATTTGATTTTAAAAGCAGAATCTATAATGAAAGAAAGAGATAGTAGTATAAAATACTCTTATGCAACAGTTCATCCTGATAATTTACCAAGTCTTAAAACTTTAGAAAAAGCGGGTTATAAAAAATATAAAGAAAAGTTAATGTATGGTGGTAAAATTAGATATATAATGAGAAAGGAGTTAATATGAGTTATATAAAAGATTTAAGAAAGTATGTAGGACATAATCCCATCTTAACAGCCGGAGTTCTTCTATTTGTTTTTAATGATAAAGATGAAGTGCTTATGCAACTTAGAACTGATTATAATCAGTATGGTTTTCCAGGTGGTGCGATGGAGTTAGGTGAAAGCTTTGAAGATGTGGCAAGACGTGAAATAAAAGAAGAGACTAACTTAGAAATTATAGATTTAGAAATGGTAAAAGTATTATCAGGAAAAGATACTTATAGAGAATATCCTAATGGAGATAAATTATACGATATAACTGCTATCTATGTAGTAAAGAAATATAGTGGAGATTTGATGGTTAATGATAATGAAAGTAAAAAGTTAGAGTGGTTTAATGTAGATAACTTACCATCTAATATGACAGAACATACTAAAAACTATCTTGAAAAATACGGTGATATATTAGGTATGACTTTACAAGATATACAAAGGGGAATAAATAATGATAGATATACATATGCATACAACTTATTCTGATGGAACAGATACAGTTAAAGAACTATTAGAGAAAGCAGAAGATTTAGATTTAGAAGTTATTTCTATAACAGACCATAATACTTGTAAAGCCTATTTTGAAATGGAAAAGTTTAATGTAAAAGAAATATATCATGGAAATATTATAGTAGGATGTGAATTTACTACTAGTTTTGATAATAGATTAATAGAAGTATTAGGTTATGGTTTTGATTATAAAAATATTAATAAATATTTAGAAGAATTTTATAGTGATGAGTTGATTAATAAAAGGACTAATATTCTTTATAATAGATTACTTGATAAAATAAAAGAACTAGGTTTAGAGTTTCATCTTGAGAGAGTAAGAGATAAAAAGTTTAAAAATGAGTTTTTTGAACGTGGTATATATGAAGAATTAGTAAAATACGAAAATAATAAAGAAAAACTAAAAGAAGACGTTTGGGCATCTTTTAGTAATTTCTATAGAAAAGGATTAACTAATCCTAAAAGTAAGCTGTTTATAAATCATGCTGAGTTTAAACCTTCTATCAAAGAAATAGTAAATCTTATTTATGAAAACGATGGTATTGCTTTCTTAGCACACCCTTATCAATATAAATTTACTGATACAGAAAACTTTCTAGATAAACTTTATAATGAAGTTGCTTTAGATGGAGTAGAGTGTTTTTATACAACGTTTAGTGAAGAACAAACTAATTATTTACTTGATTTTGTAAAGAAAAGAAATCTTTTAATATCAGGTGGAAGTGACTATCATGGTACTAATAAAGAAAATCATAATCTTGGCGTTGGTAGAGGTAATCTTAAGATAAGTAAAGATATTATAAATAACTATAAAATAGAGAAATATTATAGTAGTTTTTAATCTCTATAACTTGAAAAATATAATATTTTGTGATACTATTAATATGTCAAAGAAATTTGCATAAAATAAAAAAGTAGGAACACTTAATATTACCGTGTTGAGTGAAACCTATATAATTGTTGTTCCACCTAATTCAACGCTGTGAGTTAGGTGGCTTTTCTATATTAAAGCTAAAAGCAGTAATAGAGTTTGGAAAAGGATTATAACTACTAAAGCAACGATTAATGAATCTTTCTTGTTCATTATATCGACCTCCTTTCTGAGGCCCCACCCAACTATTAAATGTTCCTAAATATATAGTAACATATTATATATCTTATAACAATTAAAAATATAAAGTTTTTACTGGTAATTTTTACCACTGTATAAGATATAATTTTAAGTAAAAATTATAGATATTGTCATTTAATTTCATCTATGATAGACTTAAAAAGAAATGAGGAGTAATTATGAAGTTAGTGATAGAAAATCTAAATAAAAGCTTTGATAAAAAGTGTGTACTTAAAAATATTAATTTTACTTTTGAAAGTGGTAAGATTTATGGATTATTAGGAAGAAATGGAGCAGGAAAGACTACTTTTTTTAACTGCTTAAATGAAGATTTAAAGTGTGATAGTGGAGAGTTTTATTTAAGTGATGGCAAGTCTGATAAAAAAATAGAAAGTAGTGATATAGGTTATGTTCTATCAACACCTGTAGTACCTGAATTTTTAACAGGAAGAGAGTTTTTAAAATACTTTATAGATATTAATAAAGATAACATTAAAGATTTGAAAACTATAGATGAATATTTTGATATAGTTAAAATAGATATGGAAGATAGAGATAAGCTTATGAAAGATTATTCTCATGGTATGAAGAATAAAATGCAGATGTTGATCTATTTAATAGCAAGTCCTAATATCTTATTATTAGATGAGCCTTTAACATCTTTTGATGTTGTAGTAGCAGAAGAGATGAAAGAGTTGTTAAAGAAAATGAAAAAGAATAGAATATTAATCTTTTCTACCCATATTATGGAACTTGCTCTAGATTTATGTGATGAGATAGTAGTTTTAAATAAAGGGGAGCTTTTAGAAATAAAAAGAGATGAATTAACAGATAAAGAATTAAAGAATAAAATAATTAATATCTTAAAAGGTGAAGAAGATGCTTAATAACTTTTTAATATCCTTAAAAGTAAAGAATGCTTATACTGTTAATCAAATTATCTATGGTATTAGTAAATTACCTTTAATAGGTAAAATAATACCTACTAAGTTCTATAGCTTTAAGAGTTTTAAAGTAATTAGTTTTATAATATTTATTATAAGAGAAATAATTAGGACTTTTGGTTATAAACTACTATACATATATATATTCTTGTTATTACCTTTAACTCTTTATAAAGGTTTTGATGTTAGTTACATAATACATATTTATATATTTCTAGCCTTAATTGGAAGTTTTTCTAA
Organism: uncultured bacterium; assembly: GCA_949286645.1. Taxonomy (GTDB): domain Bacteria; phylum Bacillota_I; class Bacilli_A; order RF39; family UBA660; genus Onthousia. The sequence goes on along the minus strand of CASEDN010000116.1, from coordinate 1,992 downwards.
TACAGAAATATTCAATCCCACAAGAGATAAATACTATTTAATAGTCTTAATGAAAATGAGGGCGAAAGATTATATTATTCCTAACTTTATTTATTTTTTAGGAAGTACTATTATAGGACAATTAGTATCTTTAATACTATTATTCTTTAATGTTATTACTTGGTATCAAGCCCTAATGTTAGTATTATTTACTGTAAGTGTTAAATCAATTGCTGTAGTATTTTATTTTTATCGCATGAAAAAGAAAAATATCATTATAAATGAGAATAAACCTAAGTCTTGGACTTTATACTTTGGTTTAATAATAGCACTTTTATTAATAGGTTATTTATTACCATACTATAATCTAGTAATACCTGTTAATATTTTCTATATAGTTTTTATAGTTACTTTAATACTAGGAATAGTATCTTTTAGAAAAGTATTAACTTATAATAACTATCAATATTTATGTAAAGAATTATTAAAACAAGATAATATTTTTGTTGCAAATACTTCTAATAATACTGAATTAATCACTAAAACTAGTAGAGAACAGATTGCTCTTGATAAGGGTATAACTAGTGATAAGAGTGGTTTCGCTTATTTTCACGATCTATTTGTAAAACGTCATAGGAAAATCTTAATTGATAGTGCTAAAAAAACAACTATGTTCATATTGATAATAGGAATAGTTTTAGGAATACTTATATTCTTCATTCCTGCCTTAAAACAAGGTATTAATACATTTGCCTTATTACTTTTACCTTATATGTTATTCTTAATGTATTTTATTAATACAGGTAAAAATATTACTAATGCTATGTTTATGAATTGTGATCATTCGATGTTATTCTATAGATTTTATAGAGAGCCTAAAATAGTTTTATCTTTATTTAAAGAAAGACTTAAAACAGTAATAGTTATTAACTTACTACCAACTACAGTTCTTGCTTTAATTCTTGCAATACTATTATATTTAAGTGGTGGGACAACAAATCCTCTAAACTATATAATTATAATATTATCAATTATCTCAATGTCTATTTTCTTTTCTATTCATAACTTAGTCTTATATTATTTGTTACAACCTTATAATATTGGAATGGAAATGAAAAGTACTACTTATACAATTGCAAGTATAATAACTTACTGGGCATGTTACTATATTTCAAGAATAGAAGTATCTACATTTATCTTTGGAATCATTATGATAATCTTTGTAGTACTTTACTCTATAATATCTTTAATCTTAATATATTATTATGCTCCTAAAACATTTAAATTAAAGAATTAAAAAGATGCTTATGATTTTGAAAGCATCTTTTCATTATAGTTTCTTAGTTTTTTGAAATCCTTTATCAATTAATGATAAAGATTCTTTTAAAGTAGATTGTTCAGTAATATCTATTTTTCCTTTTCCGTTAACAGGAGCCATGATAGAAAGGGGAGTAAACTTATCAACTTCAGTATTAAAATATTTAGTCTCTTCATCTTTAATTATTTGAATATAGTTACCTAAAGGATAAACTTTACAGTCATAGGCATCTAATATAACTTGTCCTCCGTTTCTTTCAATAATTTCTCTAAAGTGAGATAAGCCACGACCGTCGACAACATGTTTTGAAATACATAGATAATCCTTTATTATAAAATAACCGAACTCTGTGTGATCAATACCAATGTTATATTTTTTATAATCAAAATCTTTTATAATAATATTCAACTCTTCATCAAAAAAGTCCATCGTTTCTGTATCAAAGTTTACTCCATAACCATAGGAAAGTGATAAATGAAAATACATATAATCATAAGAGACATCTTTTAATAGACCTGTTTCCATATTAAGAAATTGTTTTCTTTTATCACTTTCAATATAAAACATACACTCTTTTTTACTATCAACACTATAAATCTTTTTACCATTTATTTTCTTTCTTAAATTAAATTCTTCATCATAAAAGCAATAGTCTTGTTCTTCATCATCTATTTTTTCTCTTCCTATATATGTAG
>CASEDN010000115.1 GCA_949286645.1 uncultured bacterium | reverse complement strand
TCTAATACTAATAAGAGTATAGATGAATTACTTGATGGTATTAATAGATATTATTCTACTCCAGAGACTAAATATAAGACTACTGATGAGATTAAGTTTAATGTAGTTAAAAAAGTTGAAGACTATTGTAAAGAAAAAGGCTATACTTATAATAATATAGATGGAGTTAGAGTAACTTTTGATGATTCTTGGGCTAGTGTTAGAGCATCTAATACAGGGCCTAATTTAACAGCAAGATTTGAGGCATCTACTGAAGAAAGACTTGAAAGTATTAAAAATGAATTTGAAGGGTTAATCTTTAAGTACAATAAATAATTATTAACATATCTTATAATAGGAAGGATGACAAGAAATGAAAGTAGTTATAACAGCAGGAGGTACAGGGGGACATATTTTTCCAGCTTTGGCTCTTATTTCTAAACTTAAAGAAAAAGATAAGAATGTAGAGATTCTTTATATTGGTACTACTGATAGAATGGAAAAAGATATTATACCAAAAGAAGGAATACCTTATGTAGGGATAGAAATGAAAGGACTAAATAGAAAGAATATCTTTAAGAATATAGATGTTATGAAGACATACTTTAGAGCCGTGAAGAAAGCTAAGAGTGAGTTAGTTAAGTTTAAACCTGATGTAGTTATAGGCTTTGGTGGTTATATATCTGCACCAGTTATATATTCTGCATTTAAACTTAAGATTAAGACTATTATTCATGAGCAAAATTCTATACCAGGTGTTTCTAATAAATTCCTAGCAAGATATGTAGATAAAATATTAGTCTCTTTTAAAGAAAGTATTAAAGACTTTCCTCATGATAAAACAATCTATACAGGGAATCCTCGTAGTGAACAGATAAAAGATATAGAAAAGATTAGTAAAACAACCTTAGGCTTTAAAAAAGATAAAGCTCTTGTTATAATAGTTATGGGTTCACTTGGTTCTTTAACAATGACTAAGAAGTTAAAAGAAACATTACCTCTATTTAAAAATAAAGATTATCAAGTCTTATTAATAACAGGTAAAAACTATTATGATGACTATAAAGATATAAAACTAAGTAGTAATGTAAAACTAGTTCCTTTTGTGGATAATTTGTTAGGACTAATGAAAGATACAGACTTAATAGTAACTAGAAGTGGTGCCTCTACTATTGCAGAAATAACAAGTATAGGACTACCTGCTATTATGGTACCTAGTCCTTATGTTACTAATAATCATCAATATGTAAATGCTAAGAGTCTAGAAGATGATGGAGCATGTATTATTCTTAAAGAGGAAGACTTTAATAAAGATAGTTTAGTTAATTTATTAGATAAGACTATTAATGATAAAGAAAAATTAAAAAATATGAAAAATGCTATGTTAAAAAGAGGAGTTAAGAATAGCTCTTCTAGAATATATGAAGAGATTTTAAAATTAGTTAGGGATGAGTAGAATGAAGGAGTTTTTAAAAGAAGTAGAATCTAGTGATATAGGTAAGATTCAGAAAGATGTTTTCGCTAGTAAATTTACTACTTATAAAGTAGGGGGATTAGTAAGAGCGATAATTATACCTAAGAATACTGATAAGTTAGTGTTGCTTTGTAAACTTATTAAAAAATATAATATTAAGTATAAAATACTTGGTAATGGAAGTAATCTATTATTTAGTGATAAGACTTATGAAGGCGTTTTAATTAAGTTAGATGAGTTTGATAAAATAGAGTTCTTTGGTACTAAAGTAACTTGTGGTGCAGGAGCAAGTTTAATGAAAGTAGCAAGAGAATCTATTAAAAAAGGTTTAGCAGGCTTAGAATTTGCTTGTGGTATTCCTGGAACAATTGGGGGAGCAGTTTATATGAATGCTGGGGCTTATAAGAGTGATATGGGCTATATTACTAGAACTGTTAAAGTCTTAACAGATGATTTAAAGATTATAACTCTAACTAATGAAGAAATGGATTTTCATTATCGTAGTAGTTTCTTACAGGTTCACCCTAACTATATATGTTTGGAAGCAACTTTAAGCTTACAAAAAGGAGATAAAAATGCTTTAGAAGAAGTTGTTAAAGATAGAAGAGAAAGACGTGTTAAATCACAACCATTAACTTATCCTAGTGCAGGTAGTGTCTTTAGAAATCCCCCTAATGCTGATCCATCAGGTAAGTTAATAGAAGATTTAGGACTTAAAGGACTTACTAAAGGAGGAGCAGAAGTTAGTGAGATACATGCTAATTTTATAATTAATAAAAGTAATGCTAGTGCTAAAGATATACATGATTTAATACTATTTGTAAAAGATGCTGTTAAAGAACATTATGGAATAGATTTAAGAGTAGAACAAGAATTTGTAAATTGGGAGTAAGTGTGATATATGGCTAAAGTAATCAAGAAGAAAAAAATAAGACTGTTACCATTTTTTATATTTATTATAGCAATCGCTGTAATAGTTTTTGTATGTTTATTTATTCTTGATACTAAAGTTAAAAATATTATAATTACTGGTAATGAAATACTTAGTGATGATGAAGTAATAGAATTAGCAGGCCTTACAGATTATCCAAGTTTCTATAAGACTTTAAATATAACTATGAAAAATGATATAAGTCGTAATTCTCTTGTTAAGAGTGTTGATATTAATAGAAGTTTCTATCATATAATAGAGATTAATGTAGAAGAATATGAGATTCTTTATAAAAGAGAAGATAATGGTAAATATGTTTTAGAGAATAAAGATGAGATTACTCTTGATAAAGAGACTCCTTATACTATACCTAGATTAATTAATAAGATACCTAATAAGATATTAAATAGATTTATAAAATATTATAAAAGAGTGGATTTAAGTATTAGAGAAAAGATTAGTGAGATTAAGTATGATCCTAATGAGTTTGATGAAGATAGATTTTTACTATATATGGATGATGGCAATAGTGTATATATGACTATTACTAAGTTTGAAAGATTAAATTACTATAATGATGTTTTACCACAGCTTGATGGTAGAAAAGGGTATTTGTATTTAGATTCAGGTAATCATTTTCAAATAATGGAATAAGGAAATAACCTTTCTTTTTTATAATTTAAATATAAAATAAGAGTTGAAAAGTTATAGATATTTATGTTTATAACTTTTTATTTTGTCTATACTAAATATGTGTTATTTACTCTTTATCTTGTTTATGTTAAAATAAGTCATATAGACGGAGGGATTGTATGTTTCGTAAAAATAATAAAAGTGAGGAATTAGATTATAAAGCTATTAATAAATTCTTTTATACTTCTAATAACTTATTAAAATTTGTTCTTGCTTTAGTTATTATACTTGCTATATTACTAGCGACATATTTAATCAAAGAGTGGAATATACTTGGTATACTTGGCACTATTTTATCAATAATATCTCCTGTATTTATAGGATTTGTTATCGCTTGGTTACTTGATCCACTTGCTACTAAATTATCTACTAAAATGCCAAGAGTTGTCGCTTGTATTCTTACATATCTAATTATCTTTGGAGGAATTATTTTACTATTAGCGTTTACTGTTCCAACATTTTCAAGTGGTGTTTCTGATATAGTATCTGTAGTTCCAGAACTTGTTGATAATGCTCAAGAATTTGCTAGTGATATGTTAGAAAGTTTGGGAGATAGTAAACAGATTGAAAGTTATAAAGATTCTATACTTGATAAGATTGAAAGCGTAGGAACTAACCTTGCTAGTACTCTTCCTAATGCTATTTGGAATTTTGGTAGTGGTGTAGTTAGTGTTGCTACTAATATAGTTTTAGGAATTATGATTGGCTTTTACTTATTATCATCATTTCGTAACTTTCAAGGACATCTCCTTAGTATCATTCCTAAAGATTGGCAAAACAGTGCGAAAGACTTAATGGGTCGTATTAATGGTAAACTTAGAAGTTATGTTGGAGGAGTGCTTTTAATTATGGTGCTTGTCTTTATTACTCAGTCAATTGGCTTTAGTTTATCAGGATTAAGCGCTCCATTCCTTTTCGCTTTGTTCTGTGCTATTACCGATGTAATACCTTATATTGGACCATGGATTGGTGGAGCTCCTGCAGTTATTGTAGGCTTTACAATTGATCCTATGGTAGGTGTATTTTGTTTAATATCAGTACTTGTATGTCAATTGCTTGAAAATAACTTCTATCAACCATTAATTATGGGTAAGACTATGAAACTTCACCCTGTTACAATTATGCTTGGACTATTGCTTTTTAACTATTTCTTTGGTATGATAGGAATGATAGTTGCAACACCTGTTATCGCTACAATTAAGATAATTTTTGAATTTATTATGGAACGTTCATACTTAGGTGAGAAATTTAACAATTATCAAGAGAATAATAAGAAAACAATGACGGAAAAGAGTACAAAAGATAATCTTATAAAAGAGAGTTAATGGCAGGTGGAAATTAACTAAGATTCTTTTGGAAAGCTAGTTCTAGAGTTTTGTAGGGAGACCTTTATCAAAATTAAGACCCAAAGTAGGATGGTAACGTGTATTATGCACTCCTACAGCGGTCTTTTTTATGTAATTTAGGAGTTGGTTTAGATGAAGATATTTTTGTTAGCTGGTAAGGCAGGATGTGGTAAAGATTTACTTGGAAGCTATATGAAGACTAAATATGATTTTAAAGGAGATAGTGCATGTATTCTTCACTTAACTTCACCTTTATATGAGTATGCTAAAAATTATTTTAGTTGGGACGGAAATATGAGGGAGAAACCTCGTGAATTTTTACAAGAGATGGGTATTGAAGTAATTAGAAATACTTTACATAAAGATACTTTTTTAGTAGATAGATTATGTGAAGATATAGATATATTAAAACATTATTTCTCGGTTTTTATTATTACTGATGGAAGGCTTATTAGTGAGTTTAATTTATTAAGAGAAAGATTTCCTGATATCAAAATAATTCATGTTATAAGAGATAATTATGATAATAAATTAACTGAAAAAGAAAAAAATCATATTACAGAGACTGATATGGAAAAATATACTGACTATGATTATATAATAAAAAATACTACTAAGGAAGAATTATTTAGACAAGCTGATAAGATCATGGGTGAAGAAAGCGAGGTTGAACTATTATGAAAAAATTAATCGCTATTGTTGGTATGAGTGGAACTGGTAAAAGTGTGGCAACAACATACTTGGAAGATCAAGGTTATAAAAAGATATACTTTGGAGGGGTAATTTATGATAAGATGAAAGAAGCAGGAATTAAAATTACTCCAGATAGTCAAAAAGAGTTTAGAGAAAATCTTCGTAAAGAACATGGTATGGGAGTAGTTGCCAAAATACTTCTTCCTAAAATAGAAGAAGCTTATAATATGGGAGATACTGTTTTAGATGGCCTTTATTCTTGGGATGAATATTTAATACTTAAAGATAGATTTAAAGATTTAAAACTTATTTGTGTTTGCACAGATAAGAAAATTAGATATAATAGAGTTGAATCAAGACCTGATAGACCTTTTAATAGAGCAGATATTATTAAAAGAGATTTTGCCGAGATTGAAAACTCTGCTAAAGGTGGTCCTATTGCCTTTGCAGATTATTATATCTTAAATAATGGAGATTTGAATAATTTTTATAATAGATTAGAAGAGATACTTGAAAGTATTGAGCAAGAAGGAGAGAAGTAATATGAGATATATGACTAGTAATGAAATTAGAAAAATGTGGATTAAATATTTTGAAGAACATGGACATAAATATGTTAAATCTGCTCCGCTTATTCCTATTAATGATGATTCACTTCTTTGGATTAATGCTGGTGTTACTCCATTAAAAAAATATTTTGATGGATCTATCGCTCCAGGATCAAGAAGAATTGTTAATATTCAAAAGTGTATTAGAACTAATGATATTGAAAATGTGGGAGTTACGAAAAGACACCATACATTTTTTGAGATGATGGGTAACTTTTCTATTGGTGATTACTTTAAAGATGAAGCGATAGAGTTTGCTTATGAACTATTAACTGGTAAAGATTGGTTTGCTATTCCTAAGGAGAAACTTTATGTAACAGTATATACAAATGATGCTGATGCTTATAATAAATGGATAGAAGTAGGAATAGATGAAGACCACATTATAAAATTAGAAGGTAATTTCTGGGAGATAGGAGAAGGTCCATGTGGTCCTGATAGTGAGATTTTCTATGATCAAGGTGAGAAGTTAGATCCAGATGGTACTGCTTGGGAGAAATTTATTAACGATGAAGAACAGGACCGTTATGTTGAGATTTGGAATAATGTTTTTAGTCAGTTTAATTCTAAAAGTGGCGTAAAAAGAGAAAAATATCAAGAGCTTCCTCATAAAAATATAGATACAGGAGCAGGACTTGAAAGATGGGCTTGTATATTTCAAAATGCTGACTCTAATTTTGAAACAGATTTATTTAAACCTATTATACAAAAAATAGAAGAATTAAGTGGGGTTTTATATGATGGAGAGCCTGCTTTTAAAGTAATAGCAGATCATATGAAAGCGGTGACATTTGCTCTAACAGATGGAGCAAGCTTTGGTAATACAGGGCGTGACTATGTTTTAAGAAGACTAGTAAGACGTTGTGTTAGATTTGGTAGAACTTTAGGATTTAATGAGCCATTTCTTTATAAACTTGTACCTACAATTGTAAATGTAATGGGAGAAGCATATCCTGAGTTAAAGAAGAATTCGGGTGAGGTTGCTGTATATATCCTTGATGAAGAAAAGCTATTCTTTAATACTCTAGAAGATGGAGAAAGACGTTTAAAAGAGATAATGAGCGATGATAATGATAAAGTGATTAGTGGCTATGATGCTTTTAGATTGTATGATACTTATGGTTTCCCTATAGAACTTACAGAAGAGATTGCTAGTGAAAATGGTTATACTGTTAATAAAGAAGAATTTACTGATTACATGAATAAGCAAAAAGAACAAGCAAAGAAGAATTCTCGTAGTAAAACTGCTATGGCTAGTCAAAAGAAAGTTTTAATGGACTTTACTAAACCTTCAATATTTGTTTATAGATTATATAGACTAAAAAGTAGTGTTCTTGCTATCGTTTCTAAAAATAGTTTAGAAAAATCTTTAGATCACTCTGGATACATTATTTTAAAAAGAACTTGCTTTTATTCAGAAAGTGGTGGTCAGGTATCTGATACTGGTATGATTGTAGGTAAAAACTTTAAAGCAAGAGTTGTAGATGTTTTTAAAGGTCCTAATGGACAACATATTCATAAAATAAAACTATTAGATGGTATTATTCATGTTAATGATGAAGTAGAAGTAATTATTGATAAACAAAGAAGAAAAGAAATAGAAGCGAATCATTCAAGTGTTCATATCTTACAATATGCGCTACAGCAAGTAGTTGATAAAAATATTAGACAAGCAGGTAGCTATGTTGATGAGGAGAAACTTAGATTTGATTTTACTTGTCCATCAAAAATTAGTGATGAAGAAATTGTTAAGACAGAAGACTTTGTTAATAAAATGATAAGTAAAAATATCATAACTTCTACTGAGACTATGCCAATAGATAAAGCTAAAGAATTAGGGGCAATGGCTTTGTTTGGAGAAAAATATAGTGATACAGTTAGAGTTGTTAAAATAGATAAATCTATAGAATTATGTGGAGGTACTCATGTTGCTAACACTAAAGATATAGGGCACTTTGCTATCTTTAACTTTGAATCTAAAGGAAGTAACACTTATAGAATCGAAGCAGTTACAGGTAGTAGATTAGAAGATACTTTATTTGAAGTAATTAAACCTTATAATGATGAGATGGTAAAACTATTAATAAAAGCCAAAGAAATACTTGCTCTTGCTAAAAGACAAAATATAGATTTAGATTTCGATGTTGAAATAGATAATAGCGCTCCAACATCATATAAAGATATTATCTATAATCAAAATGAACTATCTTATGTACAAAGTGAAGTTAAAGCTTTAGAGAAAACTTACAATAATGAAGTAGAGAAACTTACTATATCAAGTTTGGATGCTTACCTTTCAAGAGTAAAAGAAATTAATGGTAAAAAATTACTGTACTTAGAACTTGATAATATTGAAATGTTCTTAGTTAAAGCGATGGCTGATAATTTATGTAATAAATTTGATGAAGTAGTAGTATTATTAGCGAATATAAAAGACGATAGTAGTGTAAACTTTATTTGCCGTAGTTCTATACCTTCTGTTAATGCTGGATATGTCATTAAAAATATAACAACAGCATTTGATGGTAATGGTGGAGGAAGTAATACATTCGCTCAAGGTGGTATTAAAGATAAGGGTCATTTAAAAGAAATAAAGCAAGCTTTAGAGGATTTAATTAATGAATAATTATTTAATTAAGAGTAATGCTATAAGTCTTATAGATAAGAAAATAGATGAATTAATTAAAGAAAAGGGATTTGATTCTTCTAGTGTTACTACTTATGATTTAGAAGAGGATAGTATTACTTCTTTAATTGAAGATGCTGATACTATCTCTTTTCTAACTTCTAATAAAGTAATAATAGGTAAAAATTTATCTAATAATAATCTAGATGAAAAGAATCTAAAAACGCTGTCTAAATATTTAGATAATCCTAATAGAGATGTTCTTTTAATATTTGTAACTACTAATATAGATACTAGAAAAAAAATAGTTAAAGAAGTTATTAATAAGCTTTCTTTAGTTAATATAAGTACTGATATTAAAGAAATAGTTAAAAACTTATTAAAAGACTATGATGTAGAATATAAAGTTATAAATCTTTTAGAAGAGTATTACAATGAAGATATAGAAAGACTAATCAGTGAGACTAAAAAGTTAGCTTTAGCTTTCATCAATACTAAAAAGATTACTTATAAAGATGCTTTAGAGTTGTTAGTTAAACCCTTAAATAAACAAGATAGTCTTGCTTTTGATTTGGTCCGTGAGATAGCTTTAAAAGATAAGAAGAAGGCAGTTAATGTTTATAATGAACTACTTAGTTATAATATCGAAAGTTATGCTCTTTTTGGACTATTAGAAAGTCAATATAGGCTTTTATATCAAGTAAAAGTCTTAAATAAAAGAAATATTTCTTATAATGATATGGCAAGTATTTTAGAAGTACATCCTTTTAGAGTAAAAAAGACTTTAGAACTTATTAGATATTATACCTTAAAAGAGATAAGCAAACTACTTAAGAATCTTTCTGACATTGATTTCAAAATAAAAAGTGGTATCTATGAGAATGATATAATTATAGATTTGTTAATATTAAATATCAAGTAGGGTATGTTACTTGATATTTCTTTCTTTTTTTGCTATAATATGCTTACGTTTAGGGGGGATTAACTATGAATAATATGAATGAACTTATCAATAAGATTTCAAATATTCTATCTAAAGATGAATTAAAATCTGCAATATTAAATGCTATGAATAATACAAACAGAATAGAAGAATTGTTAATACTATATTGGCATTTTGGTAAATATTTTTTTCTCGATGATATAATTTTAAGAAATTCCATTTTTTCCAAAAATGTAGAACGTATTTCTTATGAAAAAGCTTTAGCTAATAGGAATGTATTAATTGAGGATATACTTAGCAATTGTTCATTAGATAAAATTATGGAAAAATACAATATTACTAGAGAGTCTATAAAAAGAGTAGTTATTTCTTATTTAGAATCTAAAAATTATGATGAGGCAATACTTGAAAAGATAGATGTTTTAGATGAACATTTTGTTCCGGAGCACGATAGAGCTTTTATTTGTGCGGTTACGGCTTTTAAAATATTTATAGATAATAATTGTTTAACTATAAAAGAAATTTATAACAAATTTAGTTGTCCTGATAGTAGTTTTCGTAAATATTTAAATATATTAGAGACTAGAGAACACTCACTATATAAACAATATTCTTCATTATCAACCAAGTATATTAATATTAAGTTTTCTAATAATAATCAAAGACACCAGAAAGAGAGAATTATTTATAATGAAGAAATAAGTAAAATCAATAGTTTGAATTCTAAAGAAATACTAGAAGTATTATCTAATACTAATTCTAGCAGTTTTGTTAATTTCTGTATTTATTATGGTTTTGATACAACTATTTTAATAGAAATGTTAAAAGCTGATGAGGGTTTAAAATTTGAACTTGCTAACAATAAAGAATTTATAGCTGATATTTATAATAAGTATATTGGTATATATAAAGTTTTAATTAATGATGTTATTAAAGAAATAATATTGTTAAGTAGAGAAAAATTTGCAAAACCTTTAGATCTATATGAATATTATGAAAAAACCAGATTTGATGTAAAGGCTCTTGCAAGAATATCTTCAAATTTTAGTGGTATAAAAAATGCTACTCTTATTCAACAATATCTTGATAAGTTTCCTACAATTTTTGAGAATATAGATAGAAAAGATATAGTTAGTTTAAGACAAAAATGTATAATAACCTGTTGTAAGGATAGTATTACTTTTACTAATAGTGATTTATCTAAAGCATTAAGGGATATTGAAGAAAAGAGATTGCCTATATCAAAAGGGTTGTTATATTCTTCAATTAAAAGACAAATAGAATTAAGAAATGATAAAGTTAAGAGATTGATGTAAGTATTATTAATGTTGTTTCTGTTTATAATAATTATAGCATATTATAAAACAAATATTGTTCTTGATAATGTTTTAAGTTTGTAAATTATTATAGTTTTGATCATTAAAAAGAAGAGAGTGATTAAATGAATCTATATGCTCATAGAGGGTTATTTGATAATAAAAAAATAGTAGAGAATACTATTGGTTCTTTTAAGAGAGCTTTACTGGATAATCTTAATATAGAGCTTGATATTAGAGTAACAAAAGATAATAAAATCATTGTTTTTCATGATGATAATGTCAAAAGATTAACTGGTATAGATAGATTAGTTAAAGATATGACATATGAGGAGTTAAGTAATGTTAAACTTTTAAATACTACAGATAAAATACCTCTTTTAGAAGATGTATTAAATTTAGTAAGTGGTAGAGTTACTTTATTAATAGAGCTTAAAGAAAGTTTTTCTAAAAATATCTTAAAAGAATTAAATAAATTATTACTTGATTATAATGGTAAAGTATTATTACAAAGTTTTAACCCTATAATAATTAGAAAAATGGCTCTTACAAGCTTAAAAAGATATAAGATGGGGATTTTATTAACTAATGATTATAATGGCTTTAAAAAGACTTTATATGATACTTTTATCTATAAATATTTAATTAAACAAAAATATATTAGTTTTATATCTAGTCCTAAAGAGTTAGTATTAAAAGTAAAAGAAGAATCTTTAAAAGAATTATTTATATGGACTATTAAAACTAAAGAAGTCTTTATTAAATATAAAAAATATAGTAATAATTTAATATGTGAAGAAAAAGGAATAGTGGTTCTTCGACATTAAAGGGTGCTGAGTAAATTTTCAGCATTCTTTTTTATACCAAAAAAAGACATCATAACACAAACCTGCTATAATGTTTTAAAAGAATAAAAAATACAGAATAGAGGGTGTTGTGATGTCTATAAATAATTCTATATTAAAATTACTAAATATGAAAGATAAAAATTTAAATTTTACTGAGAATTTTGTTGAAGAAAGAAATATAAAGAATAGAAGATCATTAGTCATAAAAACATTTTTAGATAAAAATCCTAATTGTTGTCCTAAATGTGGATGTGTAGATAATATAAAGAAAAATGGTACTGTTACTCTCAAGCCTATAAAAATACCAAGCATTTCAGGATTGAATAGTTATTTAGAAATAACAAAACAATTATATAGATGTAATAACTGCAAACATAAGATAACTCCTCAAACTGATGAAGTTGACTATAGATGTAGAATTAGTAATAATACTAAACATTCAATAATAATGTTTGCAAAAGAAACAATTACTTATAAGTTTATTGCAAAGCTTCATAATGTAAGTGATAAAACAGTTCAGAGGCAAGTTAATAAAATATATGATAAAGATAAATTATATAAAAATTATATTCCAATAAATATATGTATTGATGAATTCACTTGGAAAAAGAAAACAATGGCATTTAATATATGTGATGCAGAAACTGGTAAAACATTAGATTTAGTAGAAGATAGAACAACAGAAAATTTAAATAAATATTTTAGTTATTATTTAAGTGAGAACAAACTAAAGGTAGAAAATGTAGTTATGGATATGTATAAGCCATATATAAAATTAGTACAAGATAATTTTCCTAATGCAAATATCATTATAGATATGTTTCATATTGTACAACTAATTAGTAGAAGTCTTAATAAAACTAGAGTGCAAGCGATGAAAAAAGATAAAGCTAATTATAGGAAAATAAAAAGATATGGAAAATTGTTATTAAAAGCCAGATTAGAACTTGATTGTAGTAAATGGAGAAAGTTTCTATGTTTTAAAAATTTAATGACAGAAGTCGATGTAGTTGATTATATATTAAATGAAAATGAAGAATTAAAAAACACATATGATTTATATCAAAATCTTTTATATGCATTACAAAGAAAAGATTATATACTATTTAAAGAAATGATAGACAAAGAATATAGTGGAATTTCTACATATATGCAGACTTCACTTAATACTTTAAAAGAATTTAGCCCATATATAAAAAATACAATGGAACAGCCATATAGTAATGGTGTTATGGAAAGAAATAATAATACTTGTAAATTGATAAAACGTATTGGTTTTGGATATAGAAATTTTGATAATTTCAAAGCTAGAATTTTAATTATTACTAATCTTTTTAGACCAGCAAAAAAGAATGCTGAAAATTTACTCAGCACCCTTTAATGTCGAAGAACCAATATATTACCTACTTTTACCTTTATCAATAGAAATTTCATAAATATTATAACTAAATTATAATCTAATTTTAACAATATTTTAAAACCTATTTTATACATTTCATTATTTTTTGATTTT
>CASEDN010000114.1 GCA_949286645.1 uncultured bacterium | reverse complement strand
CTGTAAACATTGCATAAGAAAAATATCCTCCTACTACTAAGAGTGTTATTAATATCATTACTATCATATATATCTTACTAAAACTTGTTTCTAACAATAACTTTTTCATTTCTTTTACTCCTCTTATTTTCTAAACTTGTCCAAATCTTTATCTTTTATTCTTACTTTAAGATTAACACGGGCAGACTTTATTATCAATATTTTTGGCATCACAAAAAAGAATAGAATAATCCTACTCTATTCTTTTTACACTATGAAAGAAAGTAACTAGATTATTACTAAACTGCCCCCCCCAGGTAACATATTGTAAACATAGTTCCATGCTTTTTTACCTTCTTTCTATAGCTCATTTCTAGCACAAGAATATCCATTGTTCTCTAATTCTTGCTCAATAGTAGTTACACTTTGATTTAATTCATATTCTGGATAAAATCCTTCAAATTCTGCAATATTATCAGTAATAAAATCCATATCAAGTTTTTCATAATCTATATTCTGCGTAGTTACTTGAACTGCAGCACTTACACTACAACTAGCTGTCATACCAATATCATTTTCATCTAAAACTGTTCTAAGAAACTCACAAGAATCTTCTTTTTCAGTTAAAATATCATTGTCAGTCGCTGTATCTGCTAACCTACTAGTTGTAGTCATCCTACTGCTTTTTAACCTATTTTTTTCATATTTAAAGCTAAAGTCATAAGCATAATCTATATTATCAGTAGAAGTATTGAAAGTACACTCCATAGTACCACTTTTTAGTTCATTAGCTCCTGTTTTCTTATTCATGTAATCTGTTATAAAATTTGTAATATCTGGTAAAAAGAAAACAAAAGCGAAAAGAAATAAAATTAACAACACTAAAAATACAGGATGTCCTTTCTTTTGCTTCCCAGTAGTATTTTCTTTCATTTGTACAGAAGTCGGAACTGTATTATTATTATCTACAGTATTTTGGGCTACTTCATTAGTATTAATTACTTCTACGACTTGAGGTTTATTATCCTCTAAAGTAGAAGTTACAACATTTTCAGCTCCTGGGGTTATTACTTTAGGAGTTTCTTCATTAATTTTATTATTATCATTTTTATTATCCATAAAGTCTTCCTCCTCTTTATTCTAAATAAATTATAACATTTAACTATTAAAACGTAAACTATTAATTTGTCTTTGATAGTTATCACTACTAGTTATATAATTACCACTTACTATTATATCAGTTAAATTATATATTTTCTTTACAACTATATTATTAACTCCACCATCAACACTTATTTTAAATTTAAAATCTTTATACTCTTTCTTTAGAACTTTTAACTCCTTTAATTTATCTATAGTATTATCAATAAACTTTTGTCCCCCTTTACCTGGTATTACGCCCATTACTAATATTAAATCTATATATGGTAAGTATGGTATTAAAGACTCTACTTTATCAGTTGGATTAATGGCAATGCCTGTTTTTATTCCATAACTTTTTATTAATTTTAGATTACTTAGAGTATCTTCTAAAGTATCTAAATGAATTGTAATATACTCTGTATTTAAACTAGCATAATCACTAATATATTTACTTGGACTCTCTACCATTAAATGAACATCTAATCTTTTATCCGTAAACTTATAGATATGTCTCATTTCTTTAAAAGGTAATGATTTATTTTCTACATATTTACCATCCATAACATCTACATGAATAAAATCAACATCTGTGTCATTTAATTCTGTTAAAGTTTTTGGGATATCTTTACTAGTTAGAAAAGATGCACTTATCATTTAATCGCCTCCTCGTAAAATTTTAAATAACTATCATATCTACTCTTAAGAATCTTCCCTTCATCTACTGCTTTCTTAATACTACATTCAGCCTCTTTTGTATGAGAACAATCTCTAAAAGGACAAGGGTAATTAGAAAATTCTCTAAAAGCATATTTTATATCTTCTTTTTTATAAGAAAGATCTAAAGCAGAAAAACCTGGAGTATCTAAGACTTTACCATCTAAAAAGTCATAAAGTTCCACATTTCTAGTTGTATGTCTACCTCTACCTAAAGCAAGAGATACTTCTCCTGTTTTTAAATTCCAATCAGGATTTAATTTATTTAAAAGAGTACTCTTACCTGCACCTGTTTGCCCTATAAAAACAACGGTATTATCTTTAATTAGTTCTTTTATTTTATCAAGTTCTAGATTAGTAAGAACTGTATAACCTATATTAGTATAATATACCATTTTCTCTTTTATTTTTTCATAAGTTTCTTCATCAACTAAATCTATTTTTGTTAAACAGATAACAACATCTACATTATTAAGTTCCAAATAAGCAATAAATTTATCTAATAAACCTAAAGAAAAGTCAGGATTAACAAGACTTGTAACGATAAAAGCTCTATCAATATTACTTACCATTGGTCTATTGAAAGTATTTTTTCTAGGTAATATCTCTTCTATCACTAAGCTTTTCTCATTAAAGACTACATAATCTCCGACTTTAGGTATTATCTTATCTTTTCTAAATTTACCTCTTGGAATAGTATTATAATTTATTCCATTACTATTAACAACATGTCTATTACTACTTATTTTAATAATTTGTCCTTGCATATTTACTCCCCAGTACCAGTTCCTATATCAGTATCTGAATTCTCACCATTATTATCACCATCTGTATTAGAGTTATCATTATTATCATTATCAATAGATGATGCTCTACCGATTGTAATAGTAACACTATCATTATTTTTAACAGTAGAACCACTTGGACGAGATTGAGTTATAATTTTTCCTACTAAATTTCTATCTGTTACATCTTGGTATTCTGTTGTTACTGTTACACAAGCATTATTAGCCCAACTAGTTACAACATCTTCAGTTTGTAAGTACCAATCTGGGAAAGTAATATCTTGTAATATTGTTAAAGTTATTTCATCCCCTGATTTAACTTCACTACCTTCATCAAGTGATTGAGAGATAACAAGGTTTTGACCAATAACAGAACAAGTAGTAGAATCTGGCTCTATCTCTTGAATTTTTACTTCTAATCCCATATCTTCTAAGGTTTCTCTTACTTCATTAACATCCATATTAACATAGTTTTCAAGTTCATAAGTTTTTACCCCTGTTGATTTATATAAAGTTACTCTTGTACCTTCTTTAACAGTACTACCACTTCTTGGGTCAGTTCTAATAATTCTATTTTTCTTAACATCTTCACTACTTACTTCTTCTATCTTACTATTAACAGTAAGTCCTGCATCTTCTAATGCATCCTCAGCTTTACTCACAGTCATACCACTAACATCTGGAACTTTAACATCTTTTTCGGCAGTTAGTGCCGGAATAATAAAGAATACTGATAGTAATGCTATTACAATGACTCCAGCGATAATTGATAATGCAATAATTAGTTTATTAGATTTTTTAAGCTTTTCATCAGTAATAGGAGTCGCAATACCTTCGCTATCATCACTTATTGGTTGCATTATCTTAGTAGTTTCATCTACCTCATTTTCAGGATATGGATAAATGTATGGTTCTTCATTTATTCTATCATCGTTTAATGCAGTTAATAAGTCATTATGCATACTCTTAGCATCATCATATCTATTTTTAGGATTTTTAGCAGTTGATTTTAAGATGATATTTTCAATACTTTGAGGTATATCATTATTTAGTTTATGAACATCAGGTAATGGTTCTTTCATTTGTTTTAGAGCTATTTCAACAGCACTATCACCTTTAAATGGAAGTTCTCCTGTTAATAGTTCATAGAAGATAATTCCCATTGAATAGATATCACTTTTTATAGTTGTACCTTTACCAGCTGCTTGTTCTGGTGGTAAGTAATGAACTGAACCCATAACAGAATTAGTTTGCGTTAACTGAGTTGAGTTTAAAGCCATAGCGATACCAAAGTCTGTTATTTTTATCTGTCCATCATCTTGTATCATAATGTTTTGTGGTTTTAAATCTCTATGAACAATATATGAATCATGAGCATGAGCCATACCATCTGTTAGTTGTAACATTATATCAATCGCTTCTGATAAAGTAAGACTACCACGTTTTTTAAGTAGTTGTTTTAAAGTCTTACCTTCAACATATTCCATTACAATATAGTATAGTCCATCATCTTCTCCTACATCATACATAGCAACGATATTAGGATGAGAAAGACTAGATGCTGATAAAGCTTCACGTTGAAACCGTCTTACAAACTTCTCATCATTTGCAAGGTCTCCCCTTAATACTTTTATCGCTACATTTCTATCAAGTATAGTATCATATCCAAGATAGACATTAGCCATACCACCTTCACCTATTGATTTAATTATCTCATAACGATCATTAATTTTTTGCGCCTTTGTAACCATTATTCTTCACCTTCTCCTAAAATTAAGTATGCTACTGATATATTATCAGTTCCCCCTCTATTATTAGCTTTCCTAATTAGTTTAATTACTTTATCTTCTATATCTCCTTCTCCTATTAAGACTTTTTCAATAGATTCTTCATCTAACATATTAGTAAGTCCATCACTAGATAAAAGAATTGCATCTATTTCCATATCACAATCAAAGATATCTATATCTATAGGATTATTTGCTCCAAGTGCTTTCATTAAAACGTTTTTCTTCGGATGATCTTTAGCTTCTTCTTTAGTTAATTCACCTGCTGATACTAATAAATTTACTAAAGTATGATCATATGTTACTTTATGTAATTTATTATCTTTCATAACAAAACCTGAGGAATCGCCAATATTACCAAATAAAATAT
>CASEDN010000113.1 GCA_949286645.1 uncultured bacterium | reverse complement strand
TATCTAAAGTATTATAAGTATATTCATTATTAATACCTCTATCTCTAGTTAAATGCATAACTATTTTTTTATCACTATTAGGATATGTTTCTATAGGAGTCGAATCAACTGTTATATTTACCTTAGTTATATTATCTAATTCTGTTATAGAGTAGACAATAGATTCTATTAGTTTAGTAGATAACTCTTCATCTATATTTAACAATTCTTTAGAAAAGTCTAAAGTAACTATATCGTCTTCTATAGTAATATTATTTAATTTAGTATTCTTAGGTATAATAGCATTCAATTTATCAGGAAATTTACTATTACTACTAACAGTTAAATTACTTATAACACTTTTTATATTATCTTCTAATAATTCTTCATCAAGTAATACTTTAGTCTTAACTAAATAGTTATTTTCATCTAATAAGTAAATAGATGAATTAGCAAGATCTGTTATATATTCAAACTCTAAATTAGTTTCGAGTGTCTTTTCTGTTAAGGGTATTAAATAGATAGTCATTATAATAAATAAACTCATAGTAGTAATAAATATTTTTCTTAAAGCTTTCTTTCGAATCATAAAATCACCTAGTAAATTATATAAAAAAAAGTACTTGTTTAGTACTTTTTATAAAGTAATTTCATTTAATTTTAATAGTTCTATAACAGCATTAGCTCTTCCTTTAACACCAAGCTTCTGCATAACATTAGAAATATGATTCCTAACTGTTTTTTCACTAATATTTAAAGATGATGCTATTTCTTTAGTAGAAAGACCACTTACTAAAAGAGTAAAGACTTCTTTTTCTCTTGTTGTTAATATTCCTCTCATAATTATCCCCTTTCCTAATTCTTGACGTACTCAATAGTAGTTTATGAGAAAAGGAATATTTGTTGTAGATAAAAGAACTAGTTACCCTCAAATTTAACTGTTATAGTTTTTTTTGTATCATATTCTCCCTGTATAGTTCTCATAATATTATTTGCAAGTGTTACATCATGTTTTTTCTTAGCAGCGACTACAGTGATTGTATTATTATCTACTTTAACAAAGCTATCAAGCTTATGTTTTTCTTTAATTAGTTTTTCTAATTTCTCTTCTTCTCCTTCTATTACTGATAAATATTTTAACTGCTCATAAGCATTATTTTTCTCATCAGTAGTAGCATCTTCTTTAGTCATTGTAGTCTTTAATTCTTCTTTTTCTTTATCACGTTCTTCATCTAGACTTACTCTTAGGGCAGTTAAGCTATCTGCTTCATCTACTTCACTAATAGTATTTTCATCAGTAGTATCAGTATTATTATCTTCTTCTTTTGCCTCTTCTTTAGTTTCTGTAGAAGAACTTGCAATAAGTAAGTCATTAGGCATAGTTATATAATAAACACTAAGGACTAAGATAAGACTAAAAAGAGTTAAAAACCATAAATTTTGTTTATTAATCATTTGCTTCCTCCCTTTTACTATTACAATCTATGAGGAAGGAAATGTTTTTATGACTTTAAATTAGAAACAGCTTTTATGACAGCAAGACGACCATAGTTATAAGTTAGTGAACCTTGTTGATAAGCGATGAATGGTGGTCTTAGAGGTCCATCACAACTTAACTCTATAGATGAGCCTTGAGTAAATGAACCACTAGCCATAATTACTTTATCAGTATAACCTGGCATATCATCAGGAATAGGCATTGAGTTAGAATCTATTGGGCTATTAGACTGTATTCCTTGGGTGTATTTTATTAATAAACTCTCATCATTAAAGATAATATTTTGAACAATGTCAGCACGTTCTTCATTATATTTAGGCTCTACATTATAACCCAATTCTTCTAATAAAGCAGATGTGAATATTGCAGTTTTTAGGGATGATGCTACAACACTAGGTGCAAGAAATAGTCCTTGGAATAGTTGCTTATTAATACCAAGGGATGGTCCTACTTCTTTTCCTTCTCCTGGTAAAGTTAAGCGTTCAGCACAGGCATTAATAAGATTACTCCTGCCCACGATGTAAGCTCCATTTGGAGCGATACCTCCTCCTAAGTTTTTTATAAGAGAGCCAACAGCAAGATCTGCTCCTACTTCAATAGGTTCCCTACTACTTACAAATTCACAATAACAGTTATCTACCATAATAATGATATCTTTATCAAGAGATTTAATAAAACTAATAACAGACTCTACTTTGTCAATAGTAAGACTACATCTAGTAGAATATCCTTTACTTCTTTGTATTTCTATTACTTTAATTTTATTAGTTGTAATAACTTCTTTAATCTTATCATAGTCAAAATCATTATTAACTAAATCTACTTGCATATAATTAATACCAAAGCTTTTTAAAGATGATGGATTATCTTTAAGACCTATAACTTCATCCATAGTATCATAGGGTTTACCTGTTATACTTAAAAGAGTATCTCCTGGACGAAGTAGTGCAAAGAAAGCGACAGTTAAGGCATGAGAACCTGAGATAAACTGATTACGAACAAGGGCATCTTCACTTTTAAAGATATCAGAATATATTCTTTCTAATTTATCTCTACCTACATCATTATAACCATAACCAGTAGTTGCATTAAAATCAGTCTCAGCGACTTGTTCCTTTATAAAGGCATTCAATACTTTCTCACTGTTTATTCTTTCTAATTCATCTATCTTATTTAGTTCATCTTTAATCTTTAAATCTATTTTTTTTACTAATTCTTCATTCATCTTCTAACACCTCCATCTATTCTAATAATAGAATCATTTATATAACTAGCTTTATCAGTTCCAAGAAAATAGGCAAGATTTGCAATTTCTTCCTTCTCTGCAAAACGACCTAGTAGTATTTTCTTAAGTTCTTCTTCTTTAAATTCATTACTTATTTTTTTAGACATATCAGTAATAATCCAACCAGGGCAAATAGTATTTACTCTAATATAAGGATCGAAATAATTAGCAAGGTTATGAGTTAAAGAAATAACTCCTGCTTTAGAAGCATCATAGTCAATAGACTCTGGATATGTCGTATCAAGACCATTAGTAGATGAAATATTAATGATATTACCAGTCTTTCTTTCTAACATTTTAAGTCCT